>NZ_DAORSO010000040.1:0-19784 GCF_035443565.1 Ornithinibacter sp.
GGGCCAGCCTAGCGCGTCCGCTGTCCACGAATGTCGTCCACAGCCCTGTGCACAACACGCGTCTCCCGCACGGGGCCTGTGGACGACGAAGAGCACGACTGACCGGTCACCGATTGGCTGCCCGTTTCCTTGCAAGGCCCCCATCTCGGCGACTAGAACTGTCACCACGCCCCTGCTGGACAGCACCGACGCCTCGGCGCCGGAGCGGCACCCGGGGGGCAGGTCGTACGGATAACGGCACACCGCTTCCGCCCCGCAAGGGACGGGACGTGCGGGCCCTCGGGCTCGTGCGACGCGCGCGACGGCGCGGGTGCCGCGGCCGTTCGACCTGAGTCGAAGCCCGTCCTGACCCCAGGGCGGCGCCACCGTCGCGTGGCAGACCGTGCGGGAGACCGCACGGACCGACCGGCTCGACACGTCGGCAGCAGTCGACCGGCGAGGGCCCCCGATCTCATACTCGGGGGCCCTCGGCCGTCTCCGGGCGTGACCTGAGCGGCTCGAGTCCGTGGGCCGCCTAGTCTTGGCCCATGCCGGAGACTGTCGAGGGAGCGAGCGCGCCGGTCGAGCTCAGTGTCGTGATCCCGGTGTACAACGAGGAGGCGGTGCTCCCGCTTCTCGTCGACCGGCTGCGACCGCTGGCCGACTCGTGGGGGGTCAGCTACGAGGTGCTGTGCGTGGACGACGGCTCGAGCGACGCCACCCCCGTTCTCCTGCAACGACTTCGGCGTGAGTGGCCGCAGGTTCGCGTGGTCCGGCTGCGGGCGAACGCCGGCCATCAGGCAGCCATCTCGGCCGGTCTGGCGCGCGCTCGTGGTGACTGGGTCGCCACCATCGACGCCGATCTCCAGGATCCTCCCGAGGCCATCGGCGAGATGCTCGCCGTCGCCCGCGCCGAGGGTGTCGACGTGGTCTACGGGGTGCGGGGCGACCGCGCGAGCGACACCGCCTTCAAGCGCCTGTCCGCCCGGGCGTTCTACCGCTCGATCCGGGCGTTGTCGGCGGTCGACGCCCCGGTGGATGCCGGCGACTTCCGGCTCATGTCCCGCGCCACGGTGGATGCCGTGAACGCCCTTCCCGAACACCACCGGGTGCTGCGCCTCGTCGTCCCGGCCCTGGGGTTTCCGAGCGCGTCGGTGTCCTACACCCGGGCAGCCCGCGCGGCCGGGGAGTCGAAGTACCCGCTGGGCAAGATGATCCGCCTCTCCGTGGACAGCCTCACGGGCTTCTCGATCGCCCCGCTGCGGTTCGCCACCTGGCTCGGGCTGCTCGGCGGGGTCGCCGCCCTGGGGGTGCTCGTGTATGCCGTCATCGCCATGCTGCTCGGCAACACCCTGCCCGGCTGGACCTCGACCGTGGTCATCGTCGCCGCCGTCGGGGCGGTGCAGCTGCTGGCACTCGGCATCCTCGGCGAGTACGTCGGGCGGATGTACGCCATGCTCCAGGGCAGGCCGTCGTACTACGTCGCGCACGACTCGCTGGTGGACTCATCAGCCCGGGCGCGACGCTGACCCTCGCTGCGTGGCTCAACGTCGCTGAGAGGCTGAACCGAGGTCAGGCGCGGACCTGACCGTCGCCCTCGACGACCCACTTGGTGGTCGTCAGCTCGGGCAGTGCCATCGGCCCGCGCGCGTGCAGCTTCTGGGTCGAGATGCCGATCTCGGCACCGAAGCCGAACTCACCACCGTCGGTGAACCGGGTGCTCGCGTTGACCATGACGGCGGCTGCGTCGACCTCGGCGGTAAAGCGTCGGGCGGCTCCGCGGTCCTCGGTGACGATGGCCTCGGTGTGGCCCGACCCGTAGGTGGAGATGTGCTCAAGTGCCTGGTCGAGGTCGCCGACGACCCGCACCGACATCTCGAGCCCGTGGAACTCGGTGGCGAAGTGCTCGTCGGTCGCCACGTCGTGGGCGACGCCCGCGACATCCGCCTGCGCACCGGCATCCGCGTCGGTGTGGAGGACGACGCCCTCCCCCGCGAGCGCCGCCAGCGCCTTGGGCAGGAACTCGGCGGCGACGTCGCGGTGCACGAGCAGCGACTCGGCGGCGTTGCACACGCTGGGGCGGTGGGTCTTGGAGTTGACGGTGATCGCGAGCGCCTTGTCGAGGTCGGCGCGGGCGTCGACGTAGACGTGGCAGTTGCCGATGCCGGTCTCGATGACGGGCACCGTCGACTCGGTGACGACGCTCTGGATGAGCCCCGCTCCGCCGCGCGGGATCAGCAGGTCGACCTGGCCGCGGGCGGTCATCAGGGCACGAACGGCGCCGTGGCCACCCTCGAGGAGGCCCACGGCATCCGCGGGCAGGCCTTGGGCGGTGAGCGAGGCGCGCAGCACGGCGACCGTGGCGCGGTTGGTCTCAGCGGCGGCGCTGCCCCCACGCAGGATGACCGCGTTGCCGGACTTCAGGCCGAGGCCGGCCGCGTCGACGGTGACGTTGGGGCGGGCCTCGTAGATCATGCCGATGACACCCATGGGCACCCGGATCTGGCGGATCTGCAGGCCGTTGGCCAGGGTCGAGCCGCGCACGACCTCGCCGACCGGGTCGGGCAGGGCCGCGATGTCGCGCAGGGCCTGGGCGACGGCGGCGACGCGCGGGGGGTCCAGGCGCAGTCGGTCCTGAAGGCTCTGCGGCATGCCGTTCTCGCGGCCACGGGCGAGGTCGAGCTCGTTGGCGGCGACGATCTCGTCGGTGGCGGTGTCGAGGGCGTCGGCGAGGGTGCGCAGCGCGGCATCCTTGTCGGCGCGCGAGAGCAGGGCCAGGCGGCGGGACGCGGTGCGGGCGGCCTGCGCGAGCACGCGAACCTGCTCGATGTCGGCGGGGTCGATGCCGGAGGTGCGGTCAGCCATGCGCCCAAGGGTATGTCGTCCGTCGCAGGTCAGACCGCTCAGTCGGCGCGCATTGCCTCCGCTGGCAGAGTCGTCGCTGCCCGCCACGACGGATAGGCGGACGCGAGCAGGCCAGCGGCAAGGCCCACTGCCGGGCCGACGAACACGGCCAGCAGCGGCTGGGTGGTGTCCCAGCGGTTCATCGCCGCGATCGCAAGGGAGACTGCCATCCCAGAGGCCGAGCCCAAGAGACCCCCTAGCACCCCCAGAAGTCCACCCTCGATGAAGAAGATGCGCGCGATGCCCCGCTGCGAGGCGCCCATTGACCGCCGCAGACCGATCTCAGCGGTTCTCGAGACGACGCTCACGATCATCGCGTTGGCGATGAGCAGGGTTGCGACCGCGAGCAGCAGGAACCCGACGGCAGCCGTGAGCCGGGTGAGCTCGGACCCGACACCTTGCCGCAGCGAGCTGAAGTCAGCTACGGGGGAAGTCGCCAGCGATTCCGGACGGTCGGGTCGGATCGCGATCCGGATCACTCGCGAGACCGGACCCCCTCCGCCAAGGTCGGTTCGCACCAGCACCACCGTCTGGAAGTCCGACACACCGTCGATGGCCAACGCTGCCGAGTGGGGGATTACCACGGCGTTGGCGAGGGTGTCGTCGGTGGAGCCCGTGATCCGGCCAATAACGGAGAATCGGGTGTCCGCCACCCATACCGCTACTCCTGGCCCCGGCACGCCCTGCGGCAGACCCAGTCTCTCGGCCGCACGCTCCCCGACCAACGCGACCGCGGGTGCCCGCACGCCATCGAGGAGCCACGCGGGCGCGCCCCCGGTGACTGCGCGGTCTGCGGCCAGGTACCCCGACGTCGCCCCGAGGACATCGACCTCCGCGATGTCCGGTGAGGCGGCACCCCTGCGTGGGCGTGACTCAGCACGCGCAATGTCAACTCGTCGCCCCGCTGCACGCACTAGGTCGACCCGCTGCGCCCGAGACTCGGTGTCAGGCGGGAAGACGGACATCGGAGCGCTCTCGCCATTGTCCTCACTCGCTCTGGCCCCGACAGTGAACGTGGTGCTGCCGGCCGCCACGAACCCGGCGTCCACCTGCCGGGCCGCCGCGATGCTGACCGTGTACGAGGCCACGAGGACACCCGCGCTCAGGGCGATGCTGACGAGCAGGAGCAGGGCTCGGGCCCGGCGGGCTGACAGTTCGATCAGAACGTCGCGCACATCATCGCGTAGCCGCAGCATCACCGGTCGAGCCCTCGCCTGAGGATGCCGTCCGCCAGGGTGTACGCCTGGTCCGCCCACGCCGCTGCTCGCCGGTCGTGGGTGATGAGCACGACCGAACCGCCGCGGTCCACCTGCGTGTCGAACAGGGCAAGGACCTCCGCGGTGTTCGAGTCATCGAGATTGCCGGTCGGCTCGTCGGCCAAGACGATCGCCGGGTCTGCGATGACCGCGCGGGCGATCGCCAGTCGCTGCTTCTCACCGCCGGACAAGGTGGCACCCAGGGCCTGGGCATGGTCACCGAGACCCAGGCCGTCGAGGGTGCCTGCGATTCGCGTGGCGCGCTCTGCGCGAGGCGTACCGATGACCGAGAGCTTCAGCTCGAGGTTCTCGGTGGCAGTGCGGTGGCCAATGATGTGGTGGGCTTGGAAGACGAACCCGAGTGCCGACGCCCGAAGCCGGTCGCGCTGGGCACCCCGGCGCGTGGCAACGTCGTGACCGAGCAGCTGGTATCGGCCCGTCGTGGCCTCGTCCAACAGCCCCAGGATGTTCAGCAGGGTCGACTTCCCGGCACCGGAGCGGCCGAAGATGGCGACCCGCTCCCCGCGGTGGACGGCCAGAGAGACCCCTCGCAAGACCCGCAAAGGCGGAGCACCGGGGAAGGTTCGGGTCACCTCCTGCGCCTCGAGGACAGGTGCGGCAGCCGAGGTCATCCCCCGGCCACCAACACGCGCTGTCCGAGCACGACGTCACCGCCCGTGACCTCGGCCCAACCCTCTGCCTGGGCGCCCAATGTGACCGGCAACCGCCGGCGCGCCTGTGCCTTGCCCGTCTCGACGAGCATGACGAATGTTCCCTCGTCATCCTCGCGCAGGGCAGTCATGGGCACCGCCAGGACAGGGCGGGCCTCGGTGCTTTCGCCTGCGCGGGTCACGAACACCGGCTCGTCGTCACGCCACCCGTCCCCAGCATCCGTGGCGGAGAAAACGACATCGTGGCCGGCTACCTCCGAGTCGGACCCCGCGACGAAATCTCCAACCTTCACGACCTCGCCCGACAAGGCCCGGCTGCTGTCCCCGGCGGACGCGAGGCGCACCGCCTGCCCGACCTCGAAGAGAGCCTTGTCGGCAATCCCGACCCTGGCTTCCACAGTGGGTGATCCGCCCCGCAACTGGGCGGCCTGAGGTGTTTGCTCCCCGAGCGTCGTTCCCACTGGCGCGACGCTGACCAGCGTGAGGGTCGGGAAATCAGCTGCGAGAACCTCCTGCATCGGCAGCCATGTACGTGTTGCCGCATTTCCTGACCTAGCATCACCGGATGTCCCGTTGGGTCCCTCTGGTGAGGCGACTCCAGCAGGGGATGCATCCACAGGGGACCCGGCTGCGGCGGCCTCCTCCAGGGGAGCGCTCACATTGATCGTGGCGTAGAGCCGCGCGACAGCGGCTTGCGTGCCCGAGCCGAACCTGCCGTCGACCGCGCCTCCGTAGAGGTCGATGTCCGCCAGCGCACGCTGGAGGGCTGCGACGTCCCGCCCCTGGTCACCAACGTGGAGGTCTCGGTACAGCGGAAAGGGCATGCGGAGGAATACGACTGGTCGACCGGAAATCTCAACGACGACGTCAGAGGGCGTGATGGTCGACCCGGCCCGGGCTGGAGTGTTCGTGATGACGGACTGCGCACTCGAGCCCGCGCCGGTCGGGGATACCACGACGGAGCGACCGAGGTGCACTACGCCTGACAAGCGCGGCGATGTCGCAGGAAACGTGTGCTCGACTACCTCGGCCGTGACCACGGGCGTGGCCGACGCATTCATCTGAGCCTTCTCCCACGGGGAAGGAAGGACCAGCCCGACCGCGAACGTGACCACCGCGAGGATCACGCTGGCCATGACCCATCCGATGAGCCACGTGTGGCGCCGAGGTTTCGTGGGGTCATGAAGGGGATCCCTGTCAGGTGTCAGATCCAGGCTCCGTGCGTCAGAGTCCTGCCTCACTCAGGACCCTTCGCGCCTTGGCGAGCTGCCGGTCGAACCCTGCGCGTTGGTCCTGCAGCTCGGCCCCGTACTTCGCAACGACGGGAGCCTGTGCCGCTGCCACGAGATCGGCCAACCGTTGCGCGGTGTCGTGTTGTCGCTTGCAGGTCACGTCCACCACCGCCAGCTCGACATCCACGGGCTGCACACGTCGTTCCCCGACGGCCTTCCAGTCCACGCCATCAGGCGCCATGTTCTCGGTGTCCACGGACAGTCCTCGCTCCGCCAGGCAGGACCCCCAGTCTGCAACCACCTCAGCCCATTCCCTTGACGCGCGGGCCTCGTCCTCGGCAGCGTTCAGTGCCCTGAGCCACGGCCCGTCGGGCGGTTGCTCCTGCAACTCCATCACGGTGGAGTCGCTCGACGCGCACGTCTCAGCGGCATCCAGCTCTGCCTGAGTGGGCGCGGACAACGGGTCGGACTGGTCGGCGATCGCCTGCTCTTTTGCCTTGGACATCGGTGTCACGTAGCCGTAGCGTTCCGCGTTGGCCATGCGCCACAAGCCAGCGAACCGGCGAGTGTCCTGTTCGTCGGGGATGGTTCGCCGGGGTTCGTCAGTCGGCACGTTCATTCGCCGTTTGCAGGAGATCATGGCAACCCGCATCGCGGAGGTGATCTCTGCGAGCTCAAGATCCGTGACCCAGTAAGCGTCGGCAGGAACCAGGATTAACCCCGTACTTTCGTCAACCTCAGCCTTCGTTGGCACTGTCAGGGAACCTGTCGGTTCAGAGTTCGCCGATGAGCATGCCGAGGAGAGGCCGAAGACAAGGACGCACAAAACCGCAAGCGCTCGCACAGGAACAGTTCCTCAGGCCAGAATCACGCGCAGTTGATCCAGTCGTGCGATTCGATCGTGTCGTTCCAGTTGTTCCACCGGTATGGACCCAGACCCGCACCGTTGTCGGAATTGGGATCCTGGTAGTTGGCGCCGTCGCTAACGCGCCAGAAGTAGGTGTACGTACCTGTGTGATTGGCGCTGGACCAGAAACGAACCTGGCAGTTGTTGCCCTGGTTCCGCATCGAACTGACACTCGTGCCGGTGATGGCGGTACCGTACCCGATCCCGGCCTCCCAGACAATGTTGTCGTAGTCGTTGGCGGTCGCGGACATCCCTCGGAAAGACCCCCCATACGTGAAATTCTGCCAAACACACGCTTCACCATTGCTGCATTGGCTGGTTGCCGCCTGCGCAGGTCCAACGCCACTGACAACCATCGCCAACGCCGCGACCCCAAAGCCCCACTTGATTCGACTCATGAAATGTCCCCTCGAAAGTCTCCTATGGTGGCTCGGCTCGTCCACCCGTCCTGACCCTAGTGGAGAACCAGAAACCTCGCCCGTTGAGCCACAGAATCCGGTGCGGCGAAGCCCTCGTCGCGGTTCTGGGAGGATGGGCCAGTGACGACGATCCTGTCCATCCAGTCCTCGGTGGCGTACGGCCACGTCGGCAACTCGGCCGCAGTCTTCCCGCTCCAGCGCCTGGGCGTCGAGGTGTGGCCCGTGCACACGGTGCACTTCTCCAACCACACCGGGTACGGCGCATGGCGCGGCCCCCTCATGGCGCCCGAGGACGTCCGCGAGGTCATCACCGGCATCGAGGAGCGCGGCGCCCTGCCCGAGGTCGACGCGGTGCTCTCCGGCTACCAGGGCGGCGAGCAGATCGGCGACGTCATCCTCGACACGGTCGCCCGCACCAAGGCCGCCAACCCGAGCGCGATCTACGCCTGCGACCCCGTCATGGGCAACGCGGCATCCGGCTGCTTCGTGCACCCGGCGATCCCCGTGCTGCTGCGCGAGAAGGTCGTGCCGCAGGCCGACCTCATCACGCCGAACCAGTTCGAGCTCGGCTTCCTCACCGACACCGAGCCCGGCGACCTCGACTCGACCCTGGAGTCGGTCGAGCGGGCGCGGGCAATGGGGCCGGGCACGGTGCTCGTCACGAGCGTGCTGCGCCCCGACCGCCCCGAGGGCACCATCGAGATGCTGGCCGTCCACGGCGACGGCGCCTGGATCGTGCAGACCCCGCAGCTGCCGATGAAGGCCAACGGCTCGGGCGACGTCACGGCCGCGCTGTTCACCGCGCACCTGCTGGAGGGCGGGGATGCCGGGGTCGCGCTCGGGCGCACCGTGTCCAGTGTGTTCGACCTCCTCACCCGCACGCACGAGTCCGGCCGTCGGGAGCTTCAGCTCGTGCAGAGCCAGGACGAGATCGCCAACCCGCGGATGCAGTTCGAGGTCCGTCAGCTCCGCTGAGGGTGGGCGCGGGTCAGAGGACGACGAGGTCGTCGCGGTGGATGACCTCGCGCTCGTACTCCGGCCCCAGGTCGCGTGCGAGGTCGCGGGTCGAGCGCCCCAGCAGCCGGGGCAGCTCGGATGCCGCGTAGTTCACCAGCCCGCGCGCGATCACCGCGCCCTCGGGGTCGCAGACGTCGACGGGGTCACCGGCCGCGAAGGCCCCTTCGACCCCGACGATGCCCGCCGGCAGCAGCGACTTGCGACGGTGCGTCACCGCGGCGACCGCGCCCTCGTCGAGCACGAGCCTGCCCCGAGCCGTCGTGGCGTGCGCGAGCCACCGCTTGCGCGAGGCCCGGGTCGCCGCCGCCGGAGCGAACACCGTGCCGCGGTCCTCCCCCGCGAGCGCGCCGGTGACGTCGGCCAGCCGCGTCAACAACGTCGGGATGCCGGCCGCACCGGCGATACCGGCCGCCTCCACCTTCGTGACCATGCCACCGCTGCCGACCGAGGAGCCGGTGCCGCCGATGCGCACGGCGTCGAGGTCGGCCACGGTCTCGACGAGCGGGACCCGACGAGAGCCCCCCTGCGACGGCGGGCCGTCGTAGAGCGAGTCGACGTCGGTGAGCAGCACGAGCGCGTCGGCCCCGACGAGGTCGGCCACCAGGGCGGCGAGCCGGTCGTTGTCGCCGAAGCGGATCTCCTGGGTCGCCACCGTGTCGTTCTCGTTGACGATCGGCACGATCCCGAGCTCGAGCAGGCGCTCGAGGGTGCGCCGGGCATTGGTGTAGTGCGCCCGCCGGGTCACGTCGTCCGCGGTGAGCAGCACCTGCCCGACCGTGAGCCCGTGGGCGGAGAACGCCGCCTGGTAGGCCGCCACGAGGGCCCCCTGGCCGACCGACGCAGCCGCCTGCTGGGTCGCGAGGTCCGTGGGTCGGCGGGAGAGCCCGAGCGGGCCGATGCCGGCCGCGATGGCGCCCGACGACACGAGCACGACCTGACGCCCCTGCGCCCGGCGCGTCGCCAGGACGTCGACCAGCGCCGAGAGCGCGCCGTGGTCGAGGTGACCGCCGTCGGCGCTGGTCAGCGACGACGACCCGACCTTGACCACGAGGCGCTGCCCCGCACCCACGGTGCGCCGCAAGCGAGCGGCGGTGTCCGGCATCCGGCTCAGTCCTCGTCGGTGACGGAGGCCCAGTGCCCTGCCCGCCGCTCCGTCGCGAGCTCGTCACGCGCAACCGTCTGGGCGTCCTTGCGCGCGTGGAACTCCTCGCGCTTCTGGGTGCGGGTCTTGCGGCCCTCGTTCTCGAAGCGCACGTCGGTGCCGCGAGGGCCGGTGAGCAGCTCGGCGCCGGCGGACATCGTGGGCTCCCAGTCGAAGACGACCGCGTTGTCCTCCGGGCCGACGAGCACCGTCGACCCGGAGACGGCGCCGGCCTTGAGCAGGGCGTCCTCGACGCCGAGGCGGTTGAGCCGGTCTGCGAGGTACCCCACGGCCTCGTCGTTGGAGAAGTCGGTCTGGCGCACCCAGCGGGTGGGGCGCTCGCCGATGACGCGGAAGAGCTCACCGTCGGGGGTGTTCTCGCGGCGCACGTGGAAGCCGGCGTCGTCGACCGCCGTCGGGCGGATGATGACGCGCGGACGGTCGGGCACCCGGGCGAGGACCTCGGCGCGGGCCTCGCTGACGTGGCGCGCCAGGGCGAAGGTCAGCTCCTTGAGTCCGGTGTGCGCCACGGCGGAGATGATGTGCACCTCGAGCCCGCGCTCCTCGAGCATCGGCTTGACCATCTCGGCCAGGTCGCGTGCCTCGGGGACGTCGGCCTTGTTGAGCACGACGACCCGGGTGCGGTCGGACAGCGGCCGACCGCCGAGGGTGTCGTCGGTGACGTACGCGGCGAGCTCGGCCTCGATGACCTCGAGGTCGGTCATCGGGTCGCGGCCGGGCTCCAGCGTGGCGCAGTCGACGACGTGCACGAGCACCGAGCAGCGCTCGACGTGCCGCAGGAACTCCAGCCCCAGCCCCTTGCCCTCGCTCGCGCCGGGGATGAGCCCGGGCACGTCGGCGATGGTGTAGCGCATCGACCCGGCGGTGACGACGCCGAGGTTCGGCACGAGCGTCGTGAACGGGTAGTCGGCGATCTTCGGCCGGGCGGCCGACACGACGGAGACCAGCGAGGACTTGCCGGCACTCGGGAACCCGATGAGCGCGACGTCGGCGAGCGACTTCAGCTCGAGCACGATGTCGGCGCTCTCGCCGGGCTCACCGAGCAGCGCGAACCCGGGAGCCTTGCGCCGCGGGCTGGCCAGGGCCTTGTTTCCCAGACCCCCACGACCGCCCCGGGCCACCACGAAGGTCGTGTCGTGCCCGACGAGGTCGGCCAGCACCGTGCCGTTGGCATCCTTGACGACGGTGCCCTCGGGCACGGTCAGGACGAGGTCGGCACCGTCACCACCGTTGCGCTCGTCGCCCGCACCGGGCTTGCCGTTGGCGGCCTTGCGGTGCGGCGTGTGGTGGTAGTCGAGCAGCGTGGTGGCCTGCGGGTCGACGGCGAGGATGACCGAGCCACCGCGCCCGCCGTTGCCGCCGTCGGGGCCACCGAGCGGCTTGAACTTCTCACGCTTGACCGATGCGACGCCGTGGCCGCCGTTTCCTGCAGCGACGTGCAGCACGACGCGATCGACGAAGGTCGTCATGCCTGCGCTCCTGACAAAAGGGTGGTGATGGTGCTCGATGGATGCCGTGAGGGGCGGGCCAGCACGGGCCCGCCCCTCAAACGGCGTGGGTGAAGCGGCCGGGCGAGGACGCCCGGCGTGCGATCACTGGGCGGAGACGGACTCCGGCTCGATGATGTTGACGGTCTTGCGGCCGCGCTTGCTGCCGAACTTGACCGCACCCGCGACGAGCGCGAACAGCGTGTCGTCGCCGCCACGGCCGACGCCGTCACCGGGGTGGAAGTGCGTGCCGCGCTGGCGGACGAGGATCTCGCCGGCCTTGACGGTCTGACCGCCGAAGCGCTTCACGCCGAGGTACTGGGCGTTGCTGTCACGACCGTTGCGGGTCGAGGACGCACCCTTCTTGTGTGCCATGTCTGTAGTCCTTTACGTGAGTTCCGGCGCGGATCAGGCGTCGATGCCGGTGATCTTGACCTGGGTGAGCGGCTGGCGGTGGCCCTGGCGCTTGCGGTACCCGGTCTTGTTCTTGTACTTCAGGATCGTGATCTTGGGGCCCTTGGCCGCCTTGACCACCTCGGCGGTGACCTTGACCTTGGCGAGCTTGCTCGCGTCACTGGTCACGGTGCCACCGTCGACGACCAGCAGCGGCTGCAGCTGGATCTCGTCGCCGGCCTGGCCGATCTTGTCGATGAGCAGGACATCGCCGACGGAAACCTTCTCCTGGCGACCACCTGCGCGCACAATCGCGTACACGGTCTGACTCACTTTCGTTACGGGCACGTCTCCTGGATGACCGGCCGATAGCTACCCCGTGGACGACACGGGACATCAGCTCGGTGGACGCACCGACTGCACAGACTACCGGGGGCCCCGGCAGCCCTCCAAATCACGGGCCAGCGGATCAGGCCGTCGGCTCGGGCGGCGTGCTCACGGCCCGCGGCGGACCGGCCGGGGCGACGACACGGCCACGCTTGCGGCGGCCTCGCGGCGCCGGAGCCGGCTCGGGCTCGGCCTCGGGCTCGGGCTCGGGCTCAGGCGTGGCCTCGACGACCTGGACCTGCGCCGGCTCGCCCTCGGCAGCTCCCTGCGGCTCCCGGACCTCGGCCTCAGCGACCTCGCTGGTGTCGACAGTCTCGACGACCTCGACGGCATCCGCCGTGTCGACGTCCTCCGCCGAGGGCTCGACCACAGCAGCCTCGGCCACTTCCGCCTCTGCCTCGGTGGGGATGCCGTCAGCCGGCACCTCCGCGGCGGCCTCGGCCTCGGCGCGCCGCAGCGCGGCCGCGTGCGCCGCAGCGGCGATCTGGGCGGCCGTGGGACCCGACGGGGTGCGGACCTCCTCGACCTGCGCCACGGCATCCGACCCGCCGTTCGACGAACCACCGGCAGCCGGGGTCCCCCGACGGCCGCGACCCGATCGCGACGGCGCTGCGTTGGCCCCGCCGACGTCGTTCGCGCCGGCCCGGTCGATCGGCTCGGAGTGCACGACGATGCCGCGCCCGGAGCAGTGCTCGCACGTCTCCGAGAAGACCTCGACCAGGCCCGACCCGACCCGCTTGCGGGTCATCTGCACGAGGCCGAGCGAGGTGACCTCAGCCACCTGGTGCTTCGTGCGGTCACGGCCCAGGCACTCCAGGAGCCGTCGCACGACGAGGTCGCGGTTGGACTCCAGCACCATGTCGATGAAGTCGACGACGATGATGCCGCCGATGTCGCGCAGTCGCAGCTGGCGGACGATCTCCTCAGCGGCCTCGAGGTTGTTCTTGGTGACCGTCTCCTCGAGGTTGCCCCCGGCACCGATGAACTTGCCGGTGTTGACGTCGACGACGGTCATCGCCTCGGTGCGGTCGATCACGAGCGACCCACCCGAGGGCAGCCACACCTTGCGGTCCATCGCCTTGGCAATCGCCTCGTCGATGCGGTGCGCCGCGAACACGTCGGCCTCGGAGGTCCAGCGCTGCAGGCGCGGTGCGAGGTCGGGGGCGACGTCCTCGACGTACTGGCTGACCTCTGACCACGCCTTGTCGCCGGAGACGACCAACGAGGTGAAGTCCTCGGTGAAGACGTCGCGGATGACGCGCACGGTGAGGTCGGGCTCGCCGTGCAGCAGGGCGGGAGCGCCGCCACTGCCGGCCTTCTTGGCCCCGGCCGACTCGGCCTTGGCCTTGATCTTGTCCCAGATCTTCGTGAGGCGCTCGACGTCGGCGCGCAGCTCCTCCTCGGAGGCCCCCTCGGCGGCGGTGCGCACGATGACACCGGCGTGGCCGGGCACGACCTCCTTGAGGATGGCCTTCAGGCGCGCCCGCTCGGTGTCGGGAAGCTTGCGGGAGATGCCCGTCATCTGCCCCTCGGGCACGTAGACGAGGTAGCGCCCGGGCAGGCTGATCTGCGAGGTCAGGCGAGCGCCCTTGTGCCCGATCGGGTCCTTGGTGACCTGGACGAGCACGGTGTCGCCCGAGGACAGCGCGTTCTCGATGCGGCGAGCCTGGCCGCCCTCGAGCCCGGCGGCGTCCCAGTTGACCTCACCGGCGTAGAGCACGGCGTTGCGGCCCTTGCCGATGTCGACGAACGCGGCCTCCATCGACGGCAGCACGTTCTGCACCCGGCCGAGGTAGACATTGCCAGCCATCGACGACGTGGTCTCACGCGAGACGTAGTGCTCGACGAGCACGCCGTCCTCGAGCACGCCGATCTGGGTGCGGTCACCACGGCCGCGCACGACCATGACGCGCTCGACGCTCTCGCGACGGGCCAGGAACTCGGCCTCGGTGATGATCGTGCGGCGACGCCCGGCCTCACGGCCCTCGCGACGACGCTGCTTCTTGGCCTCGAGGCGCGTGGAGCCCTTGACGGCGGTGGGCTCATCCCGCTGGCCACGGGGCTCGCGCACCCGGGTCACGGTGCCGGGCGGGTCGTCGCCCTCGCCGTCACCACTGCCTGCGCCGCGGCGGCGCCGACGACGACGCCGGCTCGAGACCGACTCGCCCTCGGTGTCAGCCCCGGTGTCCTCGGGCCCGGCGCCGCTGGGCTGCTCGGCGTCGGGGGCGTCGGCGGATGCCGAGGCCCCCTTGTCGTCCTCGCCCTGGGTTCGCCCACGGCGGCCTCGACCGCCACGGCGGCGGCGACCGCGGCCACTGGTGTCCGCGTCGTCGGAGGCGCGTTCCGCCGTGACGGACTCCTCCTGGCCCTCGGCGACTGCGTCGTCAACGGCCACCTCGTCGACAGCGTCCGCGTCGACGTCTGCGGAGGTCGCCACGGTCTCGGCAGCTGACTCATCGACCGCTGGGCGCTCGACCGGGGCCTGCACGGGAGCCGTGGCCCGGCGGCGGCGCGGGGCGACCGGCTCAGGGGCCTGGAAGAGCATCGACAGGCTCGGGACCGCGGGCAGGGGCGACACGTCGTCGGCGGGAGCAGCGGCCTCGGCGTCTGCCGCCTGAGCCACGGCCTCGGACTCGTCCTCGTCGATGGGCAGGAGCAGGTCGGCCGTGCCGGGCTCGAGCAGCGAGAGGTCGTCGAGCAACACCTCGGCCGGGGCCTTGGTCACCCTCGCGCGCTTGCTCGACCGCGGGGACTTCGCGGCCTTGGTCGCGCGAGTGGCCTTGGGCGCCTCGACGGATGCCGGGGCCTGGCCGTCCATGACCTCAGCAGCGTCTGCGGAGGCAGCGGCCTCAGCGGCCTCGCCCTCGGCAGCGATCGGCTCGAGGACGGTGTCCGGCACCGCCGGGGCGACCTTCTTCGCCGCCCGCTTGCGCGGGGCGCGCTTGACGGGCGCGGGGGCGACCTCGCCGGCGTCGGCGGCCACGGCATCCGTGGCGTCCGCGGCGCTCTCGGCGGCAGCAGCCGGATCGACGGCGGCCGGCGCGGCCGCCTTCTTCGTGGCGCGGCGGCGCTTGGGCTTCTCGGCGGGCGCCTGTTCAGCGGCGGCCGTGTCAAGCGTCGTGGTGGAGTCGTTCTCGGAAGCCATGAGGCCCCTTCCGTCATCCACGTGGGCGACGACCACACCGGTTCCGGCCCCAACTCCTGACCGGTCCCTCGCCGACCGCGTGGTGCGATCGGATCGTGCAGGGCGGGCCCTGCACGGAAGTCAGCTGCTGCCCCGGAGCGGCTCGCGCGGGCGGCGCGGCACCTATCCGGAACCGACGGCCTCCTTGTCGGCAGCCAACGGGTCGGCCACCCCAGCAGCTGCGTCGAGCAGTGGGCCTTGGGCCAGCCGAGTCACCAGGGGTGGGACCGGAGGCGCGAACCCAGTCACTGCGTGCAGTGCGGTCAGGATGTCATCGGGTCGAACGGACGGTGTGGTGTGCCGAACGACCATGCGCAGTATCGCACACCCCTCGTCGTCGACACCGGAGGCATCCATCGCCAGCACGGCGCCACGCGTGTCGAACGTGCGCGGCCCGGTCTTGAAGGTTCGCGTCGTCTCCGCGAGCTCGCAGGCCAGGTACGCGTCGACGGCCGCAGTGACCTCGGCGGGGTCGGCTGCGCGCACGACGATGTGCCACTCGCTGGCCTCGAGGCGGTCGGCGAGCGCACCGGGGCCGGCCTGCACGACCTCGAGGACGTCGAGCCCTTCGGGCAGCGCCTCGTCGAGGGCGGCCCGAACCGCCTCCGGGTCGACCCGTTCGGTGACCCGGATCTCGAAGTACTCGGCCTCGCTCGCCGTGCCTGTGGGCGCCGCGTTGGCGTAGGAGATGAGCGGGTGCGGGTGGAACCCGGCCGAGAACGCCATCGGGACGTCGGCCCGACGAAGCGCTCGCTCCAGGGCCCGGGAGAAGTCACGCGTGGAGGAGAAGCGCAACCGGCCACGCTTGGCGTAGCGGATGCGCAGTTTCTGCACGGCGGGTTCTGGTGGGGGCCCCTCGGGGGTGCGCTGTCGAGCCATGGTGCCCCCAGCGTAGACGGCTGGGCGACCTCGGCCGGATGGGCTCGACCATCGCCCGCGGCAGCATCGGCAGCTGTTCACGGTCAGCCCCACACCACGGGAGGGCTCCGAAATCCGTCGTGCTTCACGGCATCCGATGCCGTTTTCGGCTTACGAACAGTGATTGGCCACCGATTCAGTCCGCTATCGTGCTCGCATGCCACCGATCGACCGCTCCCGCCTGACTGACCTCATCGCCGCCGAGCAGCAGGTCTACACCGCAGGCCACCCGCGCAGCCGCGAACTCTTCGCGCAGGGCAGCAACCTCTTCGGTCGGGTGCCGATGACGTGGATGAACAAGTGGACAGGCGGCTTCCCGCTCTACCTCGACCACGCACGCGGCAACCGGATCTCCGACGTCGACGGCCACACCTACGTCGACTTCGCGCTCGGTGACACCGGTGCGTTCGCCGGGCACTCCCCCCGCCCGACCGTCGAGGCGGTGGCGCGCCGCATGGGCGACCTCGGCGGCATCACGACGATGCTTCCGAGTGCTGACGCCCAGTGGGTCGGGGCCGAGCTGACCGCCCGTTTCGGGATGCCGCTGTGGAGCTTCACGCTCTCGGCGACCGACGCCAACCGCTGGGCGGTGCGCCTGGCCCGACTCGCGACCGGCAAGCCGAAGATCCTCGTGTTCGGCTACTGCTACCACGGCTCGGTCGACGAGACCTTCGCCATCCCCGGCCCGGACGGCAAGGCGCAGTCCCGGCCCGGCAACGTCGCTCCCCCGGTTCCGCTCGACCTCACGACCCGCGCGGCCACGTGGAACGACCTCGCCTCGGTGGAGCGCGAACTCGCCCACGGTGACGTCGCGGCCATCCTCACCGAGCCGGCGCTGACCAACATCGGCATCGTGCTGCCCGAGCCCGGGTTCATGGAGGGGCTGCGCGAGCTCGCCACCCGATACGGCGCCCTGCTCATGATCGACGAGACGCACACCTTCTCGGCCGGCTGGGGCGGCGCCACCGCGGCGTGGGACCTCGAGCCCGACATCTTCGTCATCGGCAAGTCCATCGGGGGCGGCATCCCCTGCGGCGCCTACGGGATCACCACCGAGGTGGCCGCCTCGATCACCTCGCACACGGATGCCGGGGACGCCGACATCGTCGACGTGGGTGGGGTGGGCGGCACGTTGGCCGGCAACGCGCTGTCGACGGCGGCGATGCGGGCCACGCTCGGTGAGGTGCTGACCCATGCGGCGTTCGAGCACATGATCGACCTCGCGACCGCCTTCACCGAAGGGGTCCAGGTCACCCTCGACGAGTTCGACGTGCCGTGGTCGGTCAGCCAGCTCGGCGCGCGCTCGGAGTACCGCTTCGCCTCACCGGCGCCGCGTACCGGCGAGGAGGCCGCCGTCGCCCACGACGACGACCTCGACGCGTACATGCACCTCGCGATGTGCAACCGCGGCATCCTCATGACGCCGTTCCACAACATGGCGCTGATGTGCCCGGAGACCACCCGGGCCGACGTCGACCGGCACACGGCCACCTTCCGCGAGGTCGTCGCAGCCCTCTACGCCTGACCGCCCCCGCCCTTTCGTCGGGTGGGTCAGTTGCCGAAGCGGTCGCGAATGGCCACGAGCTCGACGGCGTGGGCATCCAGGGCGCGGTCCTCGTCGGTGACTGGTGTCCACGTGGGGCAGGGCAGCGCGCGCCGGTGCTCGTCGATGCCGACGAAGACCGTGCGGCAGAAGGTCGTGAGCGCCATGCCGTCAGGGCCCTGCGTCGGGTCACCCGAGCGCACGTGCACCCCGATGTGCATCGACGTCGTGCCGGTGTGCAGCAGCCGGGCCTCGACCTCGACGACGTGGCCGATCCGCAGCGGCCGGTAGAACCGCACCCCGCCGGTGAAGATCGCGACGTTGTGTGCGTTCCCCGTCCACTGGGTCGCGAGCACGTGGGCGGCCTCGTCGATCCAGCGCATGACGATGCCGCCGTGGACCTTGCCGCCCCAGTTGACGTCGGTCGGCGCCGCGAGGAAGCGCATGACGACGCGAGGCGCCGTCCCGGCATCCGAGTAGACCTGTTCGGCCATCGCGGCCTCGACCTCGCTGCGCAGCTCGGAACGGCGCGCTGCCCACTGCTGCTCGAGCTCCTCGCCGAGCGTGCGGGGCACGAGTTCGCGGACCGGCGTGGACGCACCGTGCTCGTCGACCGAGACGAACACCATGAGGCACCGCGTCGCGGGCTCGAGCACCCGGGTCGCCGGCTGGCCCGAGGCGACGTCGACGGTGACGTGCATCGAGGTGCGCCCGGTGTGCACGACCCGCGCACTCACCTCGACGAGCTCACCGACCTCGACCGGCCTGGTGAAGCGGACGTTGCCGACATAGGCGGTGACGGCGTACGTGCCGCTCCAGCCGGCCGCCGCGGCGTAGCCGGCCTTGTCGATCCACTCGAGAACGCGACCGGCCGAGACCGAACCCGACTGACCGGCATCCGTGGGGGCAGCGAGGAACCGCAGGGTGATCTCGGCGCGGGCGTGAGCGGCTTCAGGCATGGGCACCTCCGGGGCTGGGTGTGCCCACTCTCCCACCGTCGGATGCCGTGGTGCAGGTCAGTCCGAGGTGCCGGCGGCGCGGTGCACAGCAGCGATCTGGTCGGTGCTCGCGAGGAGGATGACCGTGGCCCCCGCCTCGATGACCGTGGACCGCGGCGGGTTGGTGAGGAAACCACCCTTGTGCGGCTGGCGAACCGCCAGGACGGGCACCGACATCTCGCGGAACATGTCGATGTCCGCGAGCCGCGTGCCCGCGAAGGCACTGCCCGGCGGGATGCGGACCTGCTCGAACTCATGGTCGATCTCCTCGCTGTGCATCACCCCGTCGAGGAACTCGGCGACGTCGGCGTGCAGGGCGAACGAGGCCATCCGGCGCCCGCCGATGAGCTGCGGGTTGACCGCGCGCGTCGCCCCGGCCCGCACGAGCTTGTCCTTGGAGTCGATCGTGCGCGCTCGCGAGATGATCACGAGGTCGGGTCGCAGGGCACGGGCGGACAACGTCGCGTAGGTGGTGTCCGCGTCCGTGTCGAGGGCGCAGATCAGGGCGCGGGCGTGCTCGATGCCGGCAGCACGCAGGATGTCGTCGTTGGAGGCGTCACCGATGACGACGTGAAGCGTGCTCTCGGCCAGCCGCTCGGGGTCACGGTCGATGACGACGACCGTGTGTCCCGTGTCGAGGAGGTGACTCACGGCGGAGGTCCCGACCCGCCCGAAGCCACAGACGATGACGTGCCCGCGCAGCCGGGAGATGTCGTGTTCCATGCGAAGCCTTCCAAGGTGCTGGAGCAGACGACCCTCGGTGACGGCCTCGAGGATCACCCCCAGGTTGTAGAGCACGACCCCGACACCGATGACGATGAGCAGGCTGGTGAAGAGCATGAGGGCCGGGGTGCGTTCGTAGACCTCGGTGTAGCCGACCGTGGCCACCGTGAACACCGTCTGGTAGATCGCCTCGACGAAGGTCAGCCCGAGAAGCATGTAGCCGACGGTGCCGAAGACCGTCACCGCGATGAGGGCCGCGAACGCCCACCCGATCCGACCGATGCTGCTCGCCGGGCGGCTGCCGAACAGCAACGAGCGCGCCCAGAAACTCGGCGTCGGACTGCTCACGACGCCAACCTTGCACCGGGGCGGCGCTCGCCGGGGGGCAACACCCTGTGACGCGACTGTCAGGCGTGGCTGTGCTCGACGGCCTCCGCGAGCTCTGCGCGGCCGGCACCGAGAACGGTCAGAGGCAGCAACGACTTTCCGGTGGGCCCGATCTCGATCTGGGTGCCCATCTGGGGGCAGACGCCGCAGTCGAAGCACGGGGTCCAGCGGCAGTCCTCGACCTCGGTCTCGTCGAGCGAGTCCAGCCAGTCCTGCC
>NZ_DAORSO010000041.1:0-2129 GCF_035443565.1 Ornithinibacter sp.
CCCACGCCGACGGAGCCCACCCCGACGCCGGAACCCACGCCGAGCACTCCGGGCAACGGGAACGGCGGCGGCAACGGAAATCCGGGGGGTGGGGGCAAGCCGGCGCCCTCCGCCTCGCCCGGCGGCTGAGCCGCGCGAGTTGGGGGATGCCGTTCGGCCCGGTATCCTGAGCAGGTTGCCCTCTGAGCGGCCTGTGGAAAACTCCGCGGTCCTGTCGGCAGCAATGCATACCCTCCTGTCACGGAAACTCCGTGACCGCCACAGACCAAAGGAGGCGGGTTAACGCATGCGTCAGTACGAACTCATGGTCA
Source organism: Ornithinibacter sp. (assembly GCF_035443565.1). Lineage (NCBI taxonomy): Bacteria > Bacillati > Actinomycetota > Actinomycetes > Micrococcales > Intrasporangiaceae > Ornithinibacter > Ornithinibacter sp. Next base: position 312 of record NZ_DAORSO010000041.1, read on the forward strand.
TCCTCGACCCAGAGCTCGATGACCGGACCGTCCAGCCCTCGCTGGAGCGGTTCCTCAAGGTCGTGACCACCGATGGTGGTTCCGTCGACAACGTCGACATCTGGGGTCGTCGCCGCCTGGCCTACGAGATCAAGAAGAAGGCCGAGGGCATCTACGCCGTCGTCAACTTCACCTCTGAGCCGGCCACGGCCAAGGAGCTGGACCGTCAGCTCGGCCTCAACGAGTCGGTCATGCGGACCAAGCTCATGCGCCCCGGCGCCTGAGTGACGTCCCAGCACTCTCACACCGTCGGTCTCCACCGCGAAGGAAGTCCCTGACCCATGGCAGGCGAAACCACCATCACCATCGTCGGCAACCTCACCGCCGACCCCGAACTCCGATTCACCCCCTCGGGGGCTGCGGTCGCGAACTTCACCGTGGCATCCACGCCGCGCACGTTCGACCGCCAGTCCAACGAGTGGAAGGACGGGGAGACCCTCTTCATGCGCTGCTCGGTGTGGCGTGACGCGGCCGAGAACATCGCCGAGTCGCTCCACCGCGGCACCCGCGTGATCGTGACGGGGCGGCTGAAGTCGCGCTCGTACGAGACCAAGGAGGGCGAGAAGCGCACCGTCGTCGAGCTCGACGTCGACGAGGTCGGCCCTTCGCTGCGTTATGCGTCGGCGAAGGTCACCAAGGCCGAGCGCGGCGGTTCCGGTGGTGGCTTCGGCGGCCAGGGTGGCTTCCAGCAGCAGGACCCGTGGGCCACCGGTGGCTCCGCTCCGGCACCTCAGGGTGGCCAGGGCTGGGGTGGCCAGCAGGCTCCGCAGCAGCCGCAGGGTGGCCAGCCGGCCCCCCAGCAGCCGCAGGGTGGCCAGCAGGGTGGCTGGGGCCAGGCCCCCAGCTACGACGAGCCCCCCTTCTGATCCTCTTTCAGGACACCGACACCTGGGGCCGCGTCGCCGCGGTGACACCACGGCCCCGTTCACAGCACGACACCATCCCTGGGAGACCAGGGCTCATCCGCCGGGAGCCCCCGGCAGAAGGAGAGCACCACGATGGCCAAGCCCGCCATTCGCAAGCCCAAGAAGAAGGCCAACCCGCTCAAGGCGGCGAAGGTCGAGAACATCGACTACAAGGACGCCGCGCTGCTGCGCAAGTTCATCTCCGACCGCGGCAAGATCCGCGCGCGTCGGGTGACCGGTGTCTCCGTCCAGGAGCAGCGCCTCATCGCCAACGCCGTCAAGAACGCGCGCGAGATGGCCTTGCTGCCGTACTCGAGCTCGTCCCGCTGACCGGTCGAGAAGGAGCCAACACCATGAAGGTCATTCTCACCCACGAGGTCTCCGACCTCGGTGCCGCCGGTGACGTCGTCGACGTCAAGGACGGCTACGCCCGCAACTTCCTGTTCCGTCGCGGTCTGGCCACGGCCTGGACCAAGGGCGGGCAGAAGCAGGTCGACGCCATCGCCAAGGGTCGCGCCACCCGCGCGGTCAAGTCGCTCGAGGAGGCCCAGTCGATCAAGGGCAACCTCGAGTCGAAGTCGGTGACCGTCCCGGCGCACGCCGGACAGGGTGGTCGCCTCTTCGGCGCCGTCTCCACCGCGGACATCGCTGCTGCCGTCAAGGCTGCTGGTGGCCCGGAGCTGGACAAGCGCACGATCGAGGTCCCGACCCCGATCAAGACCACCGGAACGCACGCGGCCATGATCCGCCTGCACCCCGAGGTGCGCGCGACCATCGAGCTCGAGGTCGTCGCCGGCTGATCCAGCCCATCGCCGCGCACGTCGCGGCACCGCACGAAGCCCCGGACCTCTGGCCCGGGGCTTCGTCGTGTCCG
>NZ_DAORSO010000041.1:2229-9684 GCF_035443565.1 Ornithinibacter sp.
CCGTCGTGTCCGGGCACCGGTGTGTCGGGGGTGACGCCTACGGTGGAGTGCATGTCCGGCACCGCATCCCGTCGCTCCGCTCGCTCCGCCGCTGCCTACCGTTGTTCGGAGTGCGGCTGGCAGGCGGTGAAGTGGGTCGGTCGGTGCGGCGAGTGCCAGGCCTGGGGCAGTGTCACCGAGGTGGGGGCGGTCACGGCGCGCACGACGGCCGCCTCGGCGGTCGACCGCCCGGCCATCCCGATCGGCGAGGTCGACGTGCGGCGGGCCGTCGCTCGACCGACCGGTGTCCCCGAGTTCGACCGCGTCCTCGGTGGGGGCATCGTGCCCGGTGCGGTCGTCCTCGTCGCGGGCGAGCCCGGCATCGGAAAGTCCACGCTGCTCCTCGACGTCGCCGCTCGGGCGGCCCGCTCAGGTGACCACGGCGACCGCAAGGTCCTCTACGTCAGCGGTGAGGAGTCCTCGGCCCAGGTGCGAACTCGCGCGGAGCGCATCGAGGCCATGGCCCGATCCCTCTACCTGGCGAGCGAGACCGACCTCGCCACCGTGCTCGGCCAGATCGACGCCCTGCAGCCCGAGCTCGTCATCGTCGACTCCGTCCAGACGATCAGCAGCGCGGAGGTGGAGGGGTCCGCCGGCAACGTCTCGCAGGTTCGTGAGGTTGCCGCCTCGCTCATCCAGGTCGCGAAGGCCCGCGGCATCGCCGTCCTGCTCGTCGGGCACGTCACCAAGGACGGCTCCATCGCCGGGCCCCGGGTGCTCGAGCACCTCGTCGACGTCGTCGTGCAGTTCGAGGGCGATCGCCACAGCAGGCTGCGGCTCGTGCGTGCCGTGAAGAACCGCTTCGGCCCGACCGACGAAGTCGGCTGCTTCGACCTCTCCGACGTCGGAATCGTCGGTCTGGCCGACCCGAGTGCCCTCTTCCTCTCTGGCCGTACCGCCGCGGTGGCGGGAACGTGTGTGACCGTGACCCTGGAGGGGCGCCGGCCGCTCGTGACCGAGGTGCAGGCGCTGGTCACCGCGTCGACCCTGTCCACCCCGCGGCGCGCGACGAGCGGCCTGGACACGGCCCGGGTCAACATGATCCTGGCCGTGCTCGACAAGCGGGCAGCCGCGCCCATCGGCGGTAGCGACGCCTACCTGTCGACCGTGGGCGGGGTCCGCCTCACCGAGCCCGCGGCCGACCTGGCCATCACCCTCGCCCTGGCGGGCGCCATCACCGACAGGCCGCTGCCGCACGGCACCATCGCCTTCGGTGAGGTCGGGCTGGCCGGCGAGATCCGGCCCGTGACCGGAGCGCACCGCCGCCTGGCCGAGGCGGCCCGTCTGGGCTTCACTCGGGCGGTCGTCCCCCCGGGGGTGGCGGGCGCCGGGCCCGTTCCTCCCGGACTGCACATCGTCGAATCGGCAACGGTCAGCGAGGCGGTCGGTCGCGGCCTCTACGACGGCGTCACCCGCTGACTGCGTGCGACGCACGACCGCCACGCGGTCCTGAGCGGTCCGCCGCTGGTGATCAGGCGCGGCAGGAGGCCCGTGCCGGATAGGATGCGCCCAGCGGCCGCAGACAGCGACGGCCTGGGGACACGGATCCGGAGGACTCGCAGTGCCGACGCAACTGCCCGACGAGGAGTTGCTGCGCGCCACCCTCGCGGCGGTGGCCCCCGGTACCGAGTTGCGTGACGGCCTCGAACGCATTCTTCGTGGTCGCACGGGTGCCCTCATCGTCCTCGGCAACGACAAGGTCGTCGAGTCCCTCGCCACCGGTGGCTTCCCGCTCGACATCGAGTTCTCGGCGACGCGGCTGCGCGAGCTGGCCAAGATGGACGGTGGCATCGTCTGCGACCGCGACGTGACGCGGATCGTGCGAGCGGCGACCCAGCTCGTGCCCGATCCCAGCATCGAGACCAGCGAGTCCGGCACCCGGCACCGCACCGCCGAGCGGGTGGCGAAGCAGACCGGCTTCCCGGTCGTCTCCGTCAGCCAGTCGATGCGCATCATCGCGCTGTACGTCGCCGGTCGTCGGGTCGTCCTCGAGGACTCCAGCGCCATCCTGTCGCGCGCCAACCAGGCCCTGCAGACCCTCGAGCGCTACAAGTCCCGCCTCGACGAGGTCACCGGCACGCTGTCGGCCCTCGAGATCGAGGACCTCGTCACCGTGCGCGACGTCGCCAACGTGCTCCAGCGCCTGGAGATGGTGCGCCGCATCAAGGACGAGATCGCCGAGTACGTCGTCCAGCTCGGCACCGACGGGCGCCTGCTCAGCCTCCAGCTCGAGGAGTTGACCGGGGGTCTGTCCGACGACCTCGGGCTCGTCATCCGTGACTACCTCCCCGAGACACGCGCCAGCCTGACCCTCGACGACGCGATAGCCAACCTCGAGGCCATCGACTCCACCGAACTGCTCGACCCGTCGGCTGGCGCTCGCGCGATCGGGTTCACCATCGTCGGTGACTCCCTCGACTCCTCGGTCAGCCCCCTCGGGCACCGTCTGCTCTCGAAGATTCCGCGTCTGCCGGGTGCCATCGTCGACCGTCTGGTCGCGCACTTCGGCAGCCTCCAGAAGCTGCTGGCGGCCAACATCGACGACCTGATGGACGTCGACGGTGTCGGCGAGGGCCGGGCTCGCCTCGTGCGCGAAGGGCTCTCGCGCCTGGCCGAGTCGAGCATCCTCGAGCGCTACGTCTGAGCGCGTCAGCTCCGTCCCCAGTGACTGCGTCACGTGCCCTGGTCGACCTGCGCGAGGTCGTCGACCTGCACGAGACCATCCTGCGCTGGTACTCGCGCCATGCCCGGGCGCTGCCGTGGCGTGACGCTGCGACCACCCCGTGGGGGGTCTTCGTCTCCGAGGTGATGGCTCAGCAGACGCCGGTCGCCCGCGTGGAACCCGTCTGGCTGAGCTGGATGCAGCGCTGGCCGACCCCCGCGCACCTGGCGGCCGAGTCACCGGGCGAGGTGGTGCGGGCCTGGGGCCGTCTCGGGTACCCGCGCCGGGCGCTGCGGCTGCGCGAGGCGGCCGTGGCGATCGTCGAGTGCCACGACGGGCAGGTGCCCTCCGACGAGGAGACGTTGCGCACCCTTCCCGGGGTCGGGGCGTACACGGCGGCAGCAGTTGCCGCATTTGCCTTCGGCCGGCGCACCACCGTGGTCGACACCAACGTGCGTCGGGTCCTCGCTCGACTCATCGAGGGGCGCGAGCAGGCAGCGCCCGCCCTCACCGCCGCGGAGTCCGCGCTCGCGGCATCCGTCGTCCCCGCACACCCACCGACGTCGGCGACCTGGAACGTCGCGGTGATGGAGCTCGGGGCGCTGGTCTGCAAGGCCCGCACCCCCCAGTGTGAGCAGTGCCCGGTCCTCGACCGCTGTGCGTGGGTGCGGTCTGGTCGGCCGGCACACGAAGGGCCGGCCCGGCGCGGTCAGGCCTGGCACGGCACCGATCGGCAGGTACGCGGAGCCGTGCTCCAACTGCTGCGAGACGCCCCTCGCGCGCTCTCGCGCACGGCGCTCGCCGACGCGGGACCGGATGCCGGGCAGCTCGATCGTTGTATCGCTTCCCTCGTCGAGGACGGCCTCGTCGAGCCGGTCGCAGACGCGCACTTCCGGCTGCCGCACTGATCCGGCAACCAGTCGGCCTACGCTGCTCCCGAGGCACATCACGCGGGGTGGGGTGCACGGCACCCTGAAGGACTGCGCGGTGGGGACGACGAGACATCGACCGAGGTTCGGCGGTCTGGGGATCCTGGTCCTCACCGCGGCGCTGTTCGGCACGCCGGCACTGGCCGACGACGGGCTCTCGACGGGGGCGACCAGTCGCTACGTCATCGACGCCAAGGCCGCCGTGCTGAAGGTCGACGTCACCCTCGAGCTGCGCAACACCACACCCGACCAGGGGAACAGGTACTTCTACTACAACTTCTTCACGGTCCCGGTCCCGGCCGGCGCCGAGAACCTGCGGGCCAGCTCGGGTGGGTCCACGCTGAAGGTTCGGCTCAGCGACAGCGAGGATCCGTCGACAGCCCTGGCCAGGATCTCCTTCCCGGACCTGCGTCACGGCCGCTCCCGCACCATCCGACTCACCTACACGGTGCCGGGTGAGAAGCCCCGTGCCGCCGACAGCACGCGGGTCGGCCCGGGATATGCCACCTTCAGCGTCAACGGGTTCGGGGACCCCGGGCGAAACACCGTGCAGGTGGTGGCCCCGACGTCGATGACTTTCGATGCGACGAGTGAGGACTTCACCGCGTCCGACAAGGGCGCCACGACGACCCACACCGTCTCCTCATCCGATCCCGACGGGTTCTGGGCGGTGGTGTCCCTGCGCGACCCGGCGAACAGCAGGAAGGCAACCGTGGACGTGCCCGGAACCTCGCTGGAGCTCCACGGTTACCAGGACGACGCCCGGTGGACGGAGTTCGTGGCAGAGCAGGTCACCGCCGGTCTGCCGGAGCTGGAACGGCTCACCGGGACGTCGTGGCCCGGTGGCCTCGAGCGGATCCGGGAAGATGCGTCCCCGGCCATCCAGGGTTACGACGGCTGGTTCGACCCCGGCGACGACGAGATCGTCATCGGCGAGGACCTCGACGCCGACCTGATCTTCCACGAGCTGTCCCACGCGTGGGTGTCGAGCGAGCGGTTCAGCGAGCGGTGGGTCTACGAAGGCCTGGCCCAGGTGCTCGCAGAACGCACCGTCACGGCGACGGGAGGAAAGGTGGTCCCCCATCCGAAGGCTTCCCGCAAGGACCGCGACGCGGTGGCGCTCAACGAGTGGGGTGGCTCGCCAAGCGTTCCCTTCGACGACGTCGACTCCTACGCCTACCCCGCGGCCTACGCCGCCACCAAGGCCCTGGTCGCCGACCTCGACGATGCCCAGCTGGCCGCGGTCGTGAGTGCCGGCATCCGGGGCGAGAGCGCCTACGACCCTGCCGGCACCAAGGACTCTGCGGGGGTCTTGACGTCGTGGTCGAGGTGGCTGGACATCCTGGAGACCCGAGGTGGTGTGAAGGATGCCGCCGGCGTCTTCCAGACCTGGGCGCTCACCGCCGACCAACGGGCCCAGCTCGCGCCCAGGGCGACGGCGCGAGCAGCGTACGCCGCCGTCGACGAGGGCGACGGTGACTGGCTCCCACCGGAGGGCCTGCGTGCCGCCATGACGCGGTGGGACTTCGATCGCGCCACCACGGTGACGGAGCAGGTGGTCGAGCTGGGCCCCGCGGTCACGCAGGTGCAGGATGCCGCGGCCAAGGGCGATCTGCCCGTTCCCGAGGCCGTGCGTGAGACGTACGAGAAGGCCGAGGACGACGAGCAGTACGCGGCCCTGGCGTCATCATTGCCCCGGGCGGCACGGGTGATCAGCGCCGTGGGGGCCGCCGTGGACGACGCCGCCACGGACCGCGACCCCGTGAGCGCCCTCGGGGCGGCCGTGCTGGGAGTGCAGGACAGCGCTGCCGAAGCGGTCGCGCTGCTCGAGGCCGGCAAGCTCGACGCGGCAGCGGCCGCCGCCGAGACTGCCTCGGGGCGTGCCGACAAGTCCCTGGTCGTCGGACTCGCCGGGCCCCTGCTGGTCGCGCTCGGCCTCGTCGGTGGGGTGATCGTGACCCGGCGAGTACTCCGCGGCCGGTCGACCGCTGGAATCCCGGTGGACGGTGAACCCCTGGACGCCACACTGGGCTTCATGAGTGCGACCCCGGCATCCTCCCCAGCCCAGCCCGGGAACCTCTCGGGTCACCGCTCGCCGGAGGAGCTGGAGGCGTTCCTGCCCGTGCTGCTCGCCGCCCCGCGTGATGTCGGCACCCTCGACCTCGTCGTGCGACGGCCGGCCGAGGGAGCGCGCGAGGTGCTCGACGAGGGTGAACTCGACCTCGTCGTCGGTCTGGTCGGCGACACATGGATCGAGCGCGGCAGCAGTCGCAGTGCCGACGGCGGCCCGCACCCGGACATGCAGCTCAACGTCATGAGCTCACGCATGGTGGGTTTCCTCGCGGGGGATCCCGACCGTCGGGCGCTCGCCGGGGATCAGCTCTACCTCGACCTCGACCTGTCGCACGAGAACCTACCGGCCGGGTCGCGGCTGACGATCGGGGACCCGGCGGAGCGCGGCGCCGTCATCGAGGTGACCGAGCAGCCGCACACGGGTTGTGCCAAGTTCATCGACCGCTTCGGCGCCGAGGCGATGCGGTTCGTCAACGGGTCGGTGGGTCGGCCACTACGCCTGCGTGGCCTCAACGCCCGGGTCGTCGTCCCCGGACGGGTGCGCCCCGGCGACGCGGTCACCGTGACCCGCGCGTAGGCACCGGAGCACGTCGAGTCGGAGAACAGCGAACGGCCCACCCCGTGCGGGGTGGGCCGTTCGTGTGCTGGTTCCCTCAGGCGAGGCTCACTTGCCGGGCTTGATGGGGTAGACCGGCTGGGTCTGGGCGTTGAACTCGCCCAGGCGAACCGAGTTGGCCTTGCGCAGCGTCGGGTCCTTGATCATCAGGACGTCGAGGCCCTTGGTGATGTCCGAGCTGTAGACGAACCCGTTGTAGTAGTACGCGGACCAGGTGCCACCGAGCACGAGGCTGTCGGCGTTGATCGCTCCGCGCTCGAAGTAGTCGAGCTCCTTCGGGTTGGCGGAGTCGGTGAACTCCCACAGGGAGACACCGCCCTGGTACCAGGACTGGATCATGACGTCACGGCCGTTGACCGGGATGATCGATCCGTTGTGGGCGACGCAGTTCTCGGTGCTGCCCTGGTGACGGGGGATCTTGTAGTACGACTTGAACGTCAGGTCGCCGTTGGCCGCCAGGTCGTAGATGGCGTTGGCGCCACGCTTCGGGCCGATGGTGGCGTTGCAGGTGGCCGAGCCGCCGCCACCGAGCTCGTCGGTGAAGATGACCTTGGAGCCGTCGCTGTTGAACGTCGCCGAGTGCCAGAACGCGAAGTTCGTGTCCCGCACCGTCTCGATGACCTTCGGCTGCTCCGGGTTGGAGATGTCCATGATGATGCCGTCACCCATGCACGCGCCCGCAGCGATCTTCTTGCTGGGGAAGGCGGTGATGTCGTGGCAGCCCGAGGTGCTGCCGTTGCCACCGTCCGGGAAGAGCACCGGCGTCGCGATGACGCTGGCCGCGGTCGGGTCGGCGTGCGGGACCTTGACGATGGAGATCAGGTCGTGGGGGCGCAGGCAGTCCGGGGCGCTGTTCGAGGGGCCGTAGCTCGAGACGTAGAGGTAGTCGGCGTCCTCACCCGGAACCACGGTGTGGGTGTGCGAGCCGCACTTGGTCTCGACGGACTTGATGTACTGCGGGTTGGTCTCGTCGGAGATGTCGAAGATCTTGATGCCCTCCCACGAGGACTTGACGTTCGCCGACTGGCCCGTGCTGTTGCAGCTGTCGTCGTTGCGCGAGGAGTCGGTGGACAGGTAGACGAGGTCGCCACGGACGCTGATGTCGTTCTGCGAGCCGGGGCAGTTCACCTGGGCGA
>NZ_DAORSO010000041.1:9784-15604 GCF_035443565.1 Ornithinibacter sp.
AGGTCGCCACGGACGCTGATGTCGTTCTGCGAGCCGGGGCAGTTCACCTGGGCGACGACCTCGGGGGCGCCGGCCTCCGAGATGTCGTAGATGGCGAAGCCGTTGTAGTTGCCGACGAAGGCCCGTTCGCCCTGAAAGGCGAGGTCGGTGCCGAAGGCGCCGGGGAGGGCGAAGGTACCGGCGAGCGGGGTGTTGCTCATGTGCTTCATGTTCTTGCTGTACCCGACCTGGTCAACGACCAGGTCGGTGCCGGAGACGTTGAGGCCGTCTCCCGCGGATGCGGCGCTCACACCGCCGAGCGCCATCATCAGGGCTCCCGCGGCTGCAACCGCAAGAAGTCGTGTTCGCGTCATGTCCACCTCGATCTACTGGGCCGGGTCGTCTCCGTGGTTGACGGATCCTCCCCGGTGTGGGGGCGTGGTGCGGGACACGATGGCGGAAGATCGAGCTCCGTGGGGGTTTTGGTGCACAGGAATCTTTTTCTATTTCTGCGCGCCCTCTCGGGTTACAGTGACGCGCGTGACGACCCCTCCCCGACCCGTTGGCACCGCACGAGCGCACACCCGACTCCTCGCCGCAGCGGCCACGGCATCCCTCGTCCTGTTCGTGGCAGCGTGCAGCGGTGACGAGCCGGCAGCCGTCGTGACGGCACCAGCTCCGACTGTTCCGGTGCTGCAGCCCGGGACCCCGGGGCAGCCGAACGCGACGATCACCGGGTCGGCTGCCGCACCGACGGCGACGGTGAGCATCCTGCCCACCGACGAGCGCTTCCTCAGCGAGATGATCGTCCACCACGCGCAGGCGATCGTCATGGTCGATGCCGTGAAGGGCTCCCTCGAGGATGCCGAGGTGGCGGCCATCGCCTCGCGCATCGGCGACGAGCAGCGCCCCGAGATCGACGCCATGGCCGGCTTCCTCGAGTCCCACGGTGCGCAGGTGCCCCCGGAGGCGACCAACCCCAACCTCACCGACCACGGCGCGCACTCGATGCCGGGCATGGCGACCGAGGCGGAGATCGCGCAGTTGGCCACGGCGACGGGCCGCGAGGCCGACCGGCTGTTCCTCACCTTGATGATCCGCCACCACCAGGGGGCGCTCGCCATGGTCGACGAGCACAGCGACAACTCCATGGCCGAACTCGTCGAGGAGACCGTCAACGAGATCTCGGTGACCCAGGGCAAGCAGATCATGCAGATGCAGGGCATGCTCGACCGCTTGACCTGAACCCCGGCGCGGTGACACCTGCGCCAGGGCCTACGTGCTGCGGCTCTAGCGGTTCCTAAAGCTTGCGCAGCATCCGGGTGTTGCCCAAGGTGTTGGGCTTGACGCGTTCGAGGTCGAGGAACTCGGCCACACCTTCGTCGTAGCTGCGCAGCAGCTCGGCGTAGACCTCGGGGTCGACGGCCTGGCCCTCGATGGCCTCGAAGCCGTGCCGCCGGAAGAACTCGGTCTCGAAGGTCAGACAGAACAGCCGGCTCAGCCCCAGTTCGCGGGCTCGCTCCATGAGCCGGCGCAGCACCGCCGACCCGACGCCGGACCCGAGGGCGGACTCGTCGACGACGAGGGTGCGCACCTCACCGAGGTCCTCCCACAACACGTGCAGCGCCCCGCACCCCACCACCGCGCCGTCGATCTCGGCCACGACGAAGTCGGAGACCGACTCGTAGTAGGCGACGGCCTCCTTGTTGAGCAGCACCCGGCGCTCGGCCTGCGGGGCGACCAAGGCCCGGATGGCCCGCACGTCGCTCGTGCGGGCCGCGCGCACGATGGCGCGTGCTGCGGGCGCGGCAGAGGGCGTGGGCGCGGCTGGTGGTTCGGGTGACAGCTCGTCGGACGGCACGAGGGGAGCGTAACCGTCACCACCGCGAGAGGGGTGCACAGACCGGGTCCGGACATGGCGGCGGCCCGCCACCGCAGGGGTGGAGGCGGGCCGCCTGTGCAAGGAGTCCCCGGAGGCCCTTGCACACCTCAATTCTGGATCAGGGTCGGGACGCGTTGGGTATCGGGATGTTCAAGTCTTGGTCAGAACTCGACATGCCATCCCCAAGACCGGGTCAGCCCTCGATGGCCACCACTGTGTCCTGGATGTCCGGGTTCTTCGGGGCACCCTCGAACGTGAACACGGCATCCTTGCCCTCGCCGGTGGCGTCGACCGCGACGATCTCGCCGGCCTTGAGCTCGCCGAAGAGGATCTTCTCGGACAGCACGTCCTCGATCTCGCGCTGGATGGTGCGACGCAGAGGCCGCGCACCGAGCACGGGGTCGTACCCCTTGGTCGCCAGGAGGTTCTTGGCGTCCGGGGTGAGGACCAGGCCCATGTCCTTGTCCTTGAGCCGCTTGTCGAGCTTGGCGATCTCGAGGTCGACGATCTGGACGATCTCGGCCTGGCTCAGCTGCGGGAAGACGATGGTGTCGTCGACGCGGTTGAGGAACTCGGGCCGGAAGTGCTGCTTGAGCTCGTCGATGACCTTGGCCTTCATCCGGTCGTAGTCCGACCGGGTGTCCGGACCGGCCGAGAAACCGAGCGAACCCTTGGAGATGTCCCGGGTGCCGAGGTTGGTCGTCATGATGATGACGGTGTTCTTGAAGTCGACCATCCGACCCTGCGAGTCGGTGAGGCGGCCGTCCTCGAGCACCTGCAGCAGGCTGTTGAAGATCTCCGGGTGCGCCTTCTCGACCTCGTCGAACAGCACGACGCTGAACGGCTTGCGGCGCACCTTCTCGGTGAGCTGGCCACCCTCCTCGTAGCCGACGTAGCCGGGAGGTGAACCGAACAGGCGCGAGACGGTGTGCTTCTCGCTGTACTCGGACATGTCGAGCTGGATGAGGCTGTCCTCGTCGCCGAAGAGGAACTCGGCCAGGGTCTTCGCGAGCTCGGTCTTCCCGACGCCCGTCGGGCCGGCGAAGATGAACGAGCCACCGGGGCGACGGGGGTCCTTCAGGCCGGCACGGGTGCGGCGGATGGCCTGGGAGAGCGCCTTGATGGCGTCGTCCATGCCGACGACCCGCTTGTGCAGCTCGTCCTCCATGTGGAGCAGGCGGCTGGACTCCTCCTCGGTCAGCTTGAAGACCGGGATGCCGGTCGACGCAGCCAGGACCTCGGCGATGAGCTCTTCGTCGACCTCGGCGATGACGTCCATGTCGCCGGACTTCCACTCGGCCTCACGCTTGGCCTTGTCGGCGCGCAGGTTCTTCTCGTCGTCGCGCAGGCGCGCGGCCTTCTCGAAGTCCTGCCCGTCGATCGCCGACTCCTTCTCGCGCACGACCGTGGCGATGCGCTCGTCGAACTCGCGCAGGTCCGGCGGTGCGGTCATCCGGCGGATGCGCAACCGGGCCCCGGCCTCGTCGATGAGGTCGATGGCCTTGTCGGGGAGGAAGCGGTCGTTGATGTACCGGTCGGCCATGTTGGCGGCGGCCACGAGCGCGGCATCGGTGATGGAGACCCGGTGGTGGGCCTCGTAGCGGTCGCGCAGACCCTTGAGGATCTCGATCGTGTGGGGCAGCGTCGGCTCGGCGACCTGGATCGGCTGGAAACGTCGCTCCAGCGCCGCGTCCTTCTCGATGTGCTTGCGGTACTCGTCGAGCGTCGTGGCCCCGATGACCTGCAGCTCACCGCGGGCGAGCATCGGCTTGAGGATGGACGCGGCGTCGATGGCGCCCTCGGCCGCGCCGGCACCGACGAGGGTGTGGATCTCGTCGATGAACAGCACGATGTCGCCGCGGGTGCGGATCTCCTTGAGCACCTTCTTCAGGCGCTCCTCGAAGTCACCGCGGTAGCGGCTGCCGGCGACCAGGGCGCCGAGGTCGAGGGTGTAGAGCTGCTTGTCCTTCAGGGTCTCGGGCACCTCACCGCGCACGATGTCCTGCGCGAGGCCCTCGACGACGGCCGTCTTGCCGACGCCGGGCTCACCGATGAGGACCGGGTTGTTCTTGGTGCGTCGCGAGAGCACCTGCATGACCCGCTCGATCTCCTTCTCGCGCCCGATGACCGGGTCGAGCTTGCCCTCGCGGGCCGCGGAGGTGAGGTTGCGACCGAACTGGTCGAGCACGAGCGAGCCGGCCGGGGTGCCCTCGGCGGGGCCGCCCTGGGTCGAGCCACCGCCACCGGAGGCTCCCTCCTTGCCGCCCTGGTAGCCCGAGATGAGCTGGATGACCTGCTGGCGCACGCGGGAGAGGTCAGCGCCGAGCTTGACGAGCACCTGTGCCGCCACGCCCTCGCCCTCACGGATGAGGCCGAGCAGGATGTGCTCGGTGCCGATGTAGTTGTGGCCCAGCTGCAGCGCCTCGCGCAGGCTCAGCTCGAGCACCTTCTTGGCGCGCGGGGTGAACGGGATGTGGCCGGTGGGCGCCTGCTGGCCCTGGCCGATGATCTCCTGCACCTGCTCGCGCACGGCCTCGAGCGAGATGCCGAGGCTCTCCAGGGCCTTGCTCGCGACGCCTTCGCCCTCGTGGATCAGCCCGAGCAGGATGTGCTCGGTGCCGATGTAGTTGTGGTTGAGGCCACGGGCCTCTTCCTGGGCGAGCACGACGACGCGGCGGGCGCGGTCGGTGAACCGTTCGAACATGGTGCTTCTCCTGACGGTCGAGTCCCCTCGATGCTAGTCGCGCCGTCTGGATGTGGCTCGACGTTAACCAGCCTGCGGTTTCGCCGCGAGGGGAGAACTGTCAGGCCCAACGCGGTACACGCCCCCGGGTGTTCCGCGTGTTCGCTCTCGGCGCACGCGATCAGCACCCTCTCGCGTCAGCGACGCCGTTGGCAGCGGCCACACCAGAACAGGTTGCGCCCGGCAACCACGCGGGTGCGCACCTTCGACCCGCACGCGGGACACGGCATCCCGGCGCGGCGGTAGACCGCCGACGAGCGTTCGGTGAGGCGCGGAACCTCACCGCGACCGAGCGCGGCCTCGACCTCGAGCACCTGGTCCTCGACGGTGACGATGCGGCCGGTCGTGACCCCCAACGGCATGAGTCGCTCGAGGTCGTCCCAGATGAGCCGCCACGAGGCGGGGCGCAGCATCCGCCCCTCGGTGAACGGTGAGAGCCGGTGCCGGAAGAGCACCTCCGAGCGGTAGACGTTTCCGACACCTGCGAGCACCGCCTGGTCCATGAGCAGCTCGCCGATGGTCCGCGACGAGCGGCTGATCCGGGCCCAGGCGGCGTCCGGGTCGGAGTCGGGGCGCAGGGGATCGGGGCCCAGACGGTCGAGCACCGTGTCGACCTGCTCGGGCGTGGCCACCTCGCACAGCGTCGGCCCGCGAAGGTCGGCGATGTGCTGGTCGGTGCGCAGCCGCAGCCGCACCTGACCGACCGCGGGCACCTCCGCCGTCCACTCGTGGCTGTCGACGGTGAAGGAGCCGATGAGGCCCAAGTGCACGTGCAGCCAGCGGTCGTCGGCGAACTCGACGAACAGGTGCTTGCCCCTCGACGTCGCCCGCAGCAGCTCGTGGCCGCTCAGCAGGGCCGCACCCTCGGTGAACTTGCCCTGGGGACTCGTCACCTCGGGGGTGGTGCCCGCGAAGGCCTCGTGGAGGTCGCGGGCGAGGGCGAACAGCGTGTGGCCTTCAGGCATGCGGCCTCAGCTCGCGAAGGATGCGCAGGGCCCTGGGCCCGACGCCGTGCAACGCCAGGAGGTCGCGGTCCGCGGTGGAGGCCACGGCATCCCACGTCGTCAACCCCGCGCTCGCCAGGGCGCGGCGGGCCGGGGCCCCGATGGCGTGCACCTCGTGGGGTGGCTCCGAGGGTTCCGGTGTCGAGGTCGGCTGGGGGTGCTCGCCGGCCACGGTCAGCTGGCCTTCTTCGGTGCGGCCTTCTTCGCCGCCG
>NZ_DAORSO010000041.1:15704-19662 GCF_035443565.1 Ornithinibacter sp.
GCCGTCTTGGTGGCCGTCTTCTTCGCGGCCGGGGCCTTGGCCGGTGCCGGCTCGGCAGCCTCACCCCGCGCTGCCTTGGCCTTCTCGACCGAGCGCGCCAGTGCCGCCAGCAGGTCGACGACCTCGCCGCTCTCCTCCGGCTCGGCCGCGCTGACGCGCACCTCGCCGCCCTCGACCTTGGCGCGCACGAGCTCCTTGACGGCGATCGCGTAGTCGTCCTCGTAGTCGTCCGGGTCGTAGTCGCCGGCCAGCTGGTCGATGAGCATCTTGGCCATGGCCATCTCCTGCTCGGTGGCCCGCTGGTCGTCGGTGACGGTCGCGAAGTCGGCGGCGCGCACCTCGTCGGGCCACAGCATCGTCTGCATGACGATGACGCCGTCACGCACCCGCAGCACCGCCATCGTCATCCGGGTGCGGATGGAGACGGTGCAGATGGCCATCCGCTTCTCGGACTCCAGGGCGTCGCGCAGCAGGACGTAGGGCTTGGTTGCCGCCTTGTCGGGCTCGAGGTAGTACGACTTGTCCAGCCACATCGGGTCGATCTGGTCGGCCGGGACGAACTTCGTGACCCCGATCTCCTTGGAGGTGCGGCTGGGAAGGTCGGCGAAGTCCTCGTCGGTGAGCACGACCATGTCGCCGTCCTCGGTCTCGTAGCCCTTGGCGATGTCGTCGTACGACACCTCCTCGCCGTCGATCGAGCAGGTGCGCTTGTACTTGATCCGCCCGCCGTCCTCGCGGTGCACCTGACGGAACTGCACGTCGTGGTTCTCGGTCGCGGAGTACAGCCGCACCGGCACGTTGACCAGGCCGAAGGAGACCGCGCCCTTCCAGATCGCCCTCATGGTCGTCACCTCTCCCGGATGCCGTCCGCAGCGTCTCGCGGTCAGCGCAGACTCCCAGCGTATGCCCAGCCGTGAGTGCGGAAGTGGTCGCTGGGACCGCCACTTCCGCACTCATCGCGAGGCAGGATGGGGCCCGTGGCCACCCTCTCCTCTTCCCACGAGCCGTCCTCGGCGCGCGCGCCGCTGCGGCCGATGCTCGCGACGGTGGCCGAGCGCGTGCCGACGGGCGCTGACTGGGTGCACGAGGTCAAGTGGGACGGGATGCGGGTGCTCGTCGACGTGCGCGGCGGCGAGGTGCGGGTGTGGTCGCGCAACGAGCGGGACGTCACGGCCTCCTACCCCGAGTTCGCCGGGCTCGGGGAGGCCTACGACGACATGCTCCTCGACGCCGAGGTCGTCGCCCTCGACGGCGGCCGGCCCAGCTTCCACGCCCTGACCGAGCGCATGCACGTCTCGGACCGTCGCAAGGCGGTGCGGCTGGCGGCCACCCGCCCGGTGACCCTCATGGTCTTCGACCTGCTGCGGCTGTTCGGGGCCGACCTCACCGGCCAGCCGTGGTCGGCGCGGCGGGAACTGCTCGAACGGCTGGACCTGACCGGCCCCACCTGGCAGGTGCCTGCGGTGCACGACGACGGTGAGCACCTGCTGGCCGCCACGGCGGAGCAGGGCCTCGAGGGCATCGTCAGCAAGCGCCGCTCGGCCCCCTACGCCGCCGGGCGCCGCTCGCCCGACTGGCGCAAGAGCGCCCACAAGGTCACCCACTCGGTCGTCGTCGGTGGTTGGCGCCCGGAGGTCGGGTCGGCGGGACGGCTCGGGGCCGTCCTCGTGGGCCTGCCCGACGGTTCCGGTGGCTGGCGGTACGCCGGCCGGGTCGGCTCGGGCTTGGCCGGAACGGCCGGGGAGGCGCTCGCAATGCGGCTGCGCCCGCTGAGCCGCGACGACTCGCCCTTCGTCGACGACGTGCCCTCGATCGACGCCGTCGGCACGACGTGGGTGCAGCCCCGGGTCGTCGTCGAGGTGCGCGCGCTGGAACTGACGGGGCAACACCGACTGCGGCAACCGGCATACCTCGGGGTGCGCACCGACCTCGTGCCCGCCGACCTCGAGGAGGTCGAGGATGCCTGAGTTCGTCCCCGAGGTCACTCGGGTCGAGGTGGCTGGTCGCCGGCTCCGACTCACCAGCCTCGACAAGGTCATGTACCCCTCGACCGAGACCACCAAGGGGGAGGTGCTCAGCTACTACGCGCAGGTGGCGCCGTTGATGCTGCCCCACCTTGCGCGGCGTCCGGTGACGAGGGTGCGCTACCCGCACGGCGCCCAGGACCAGATGTTCTTCTTCGAGAAGAACCTCCCCTCGGGCGCGCCGAGCTGGCTGCCCCGGATGCCGGTCGACGACGTCGTCTACCCCCTGATCGGCGACCTCGCAGACCTCACGTACCTGGTCAACCTCAACTCGCTCGAGCTGCACGTGCCGCAGTGGACCCTCACCGACGAGGGTGAGCGCGGCAATCCCGACCGCCTCGTCATCGACCTCGATCCGGGCAAGCCTGCCGGGCTGCACGAGTGCGCCCAGGTGGCCCTGCTCGTGCGCGAGCGGCTGGCCGCGCTCGGGCTCGAGCTGTACCCGGTCACCTCGGGCAGCAAGGGGATGCAGCTCTACGCGGCCCTCGGGGGTGACCTCACGAGCGACCAGGTGCGTGACCTCGTCATGCAGCTCGCGCAGGAGCTGACGAAGAAGCACCCCGACCTCATCCTGTGGAAGATGACCAAGTCGCTGCGGCCCGGCAAGGTCTTCCTCGACTGGAGCCAGAACGTCGCCGCCAAGACGACCATCAGCCCCTACTCGTTGCGGGGGCGGGAACTGCCCTGCGTCGCGGCGCCGCGCACGTGGGACGAGGTCGAACGCGGTGCGGTCGAGGCGGGGTCGCTGCGGCAGCTGATGTTCGACGAGGTGCTCGAGCGCGTCGCCCGCGACGCAGACCTGCTCGCCGACCTCCCCTGATTTCTTGCGTCCGGCACCTTGGTCGTCCAGACCACCAACATGCCGGACGTCCCGTCGGGGCTGCTCCTTGCGTCCGGCAGGTTGGCTGCTCAGGGCACCAGGGTGCCGGACGTTGCGGAGGGGCGCAGGCGGGGGCACCCGGCGCACTCGACACAGCCCGGCAGGGCGTAGAGCAGGCAGCACGAGGCCCGGGGCGTGGCGCCGGGGCGCAGCAACCCCGCGGCCGACTCGGCCTCGCGCCGGGCGGCGTTCCACATGTCGTCGACCATCATCGACCGGGTGTGTGGGCCGAGGCGCACCTGCGACTCGTATGCCGTGGCGAGCGGCTGCGCGACCGCGCGGTAGTCGCGCTCGGCCCGGTTGAACCGCTGTTCGAGCGACCCCTCGTCGGCGACGAGGCCGTTCAGCCGCACCTCTCGCGGCACGGTGGCGGGATCGAGCGCGAAGGACAGGTGCGTCAGGTCGGCACGCCACGGGCCGCTCGCGGCGGCATGGGCACCCGTGTGGGCCGGAACCTGGAGCAGCCACTGGAGGACGAACGCCGCAGCGACCTGTGGCGGAGCGTCGGTGGCGTACCAGCGGCTCTGGAGCGAGCGCAGCGCGCGTTGCCACGCCACGGCATCCGTCATGAGGGTGTGGGCGAGCGGCGGCCCGCCCGCGGTGAACGTCAGCCACGCGTGGCGGCGTGACATGCGCGCAGCGGCACCCGTCGGGTCGACGGATGCCGCTGCGGTGCTCGGGTCGAGGCTCAGGCGTGCGCCTTGTCGTAGGCGGCCTGGATCTCGGCGGAGATGCGACCGCGGTCGTTGACCGTGTGGCCGTTCTCGCGGGCCCACGCCCGGATGGCGCCGACGTCCTTGCGGCCGGAGCCCTTGCCAGCGGTGGAGCGACCGGCCGAGCGACGGCCACCCGTGCGTTCGGCGTGACCGATCCACACGGCGAGGTCGTCGCGCAGCTTTGCGGCGTTGTCCGAGGTGAGGTCGATCTCGTAGCTGACACCGTCGAGTGAGAACGAGACGGTCTCGTCAGCAGGGGAGCTCTTGTCGAGGTCGTCGACGAGGAGCACCTGGACCTTCTTAGCCATGGTTTTCCCTTCAGGTCGTTGCGGATATCA
>NZ_DAORSO010000042.1:0-1718 GCF_035443565.1 Ornithinibacter sp.
AGCCCGGTCAGCCGGGTCCCGCTCCGCACGCCCCCGTCGTCGCCGCGACCCCCGGACAGCTGCACTGGCTGGAGGGCGAACTGGCCCACTGGCAGTCCGAAGGCCTCGTCGACCCGGTCGCCGCGTCGGCGATCCGCAACCGCTACGTCGCGAGCCGGCGCTTCACCCTCTCGCACATCGTCCTCACCCTCGGGGCCTGCTTCGTCGGGCTCGGCCTGATCTGGCTCGTCGCGTCGAACCTGGACCAGATGTCGCCGCTCGTGCGCTTCCTGCTCATGGTGGTGATCTGGCTGGGGCTCATCGGTGCCGCCGAGGTGCTCGCGGGGCGCCGCGAGCGCGAGGGCGACACGGCATCCCCCGTCGTGGGCGCGGTGCGCCTGCTCGCCGCGGGTGCCTTCGGGGCCGTGGTGTTCCAAGCGGCGCAGAGCCTGCAGGTGCCGGCGTTCGAGCCGATCCTCGTCGGGGTGTGGGGTCTGGGCGCCGTGCTGTGGGCGTATGCCGTGCGGGGGGTGGCGCCGCTCGTTCTCGGCATCGGCCTGATCGCCTTCTGGTTCGTCTGGCAGGTCATGAGTGCCGGGGAGGGCGCCTTCGCCGTCTCGACCGCCCTCGCGGCCGCTGCCCTCGCCGGGGTCTCGATCGGGGTGGTGCACAGCGTGGTCGGCTGGCGCGACTTCGCCCTGCCGTGGCGCGAGATCGGGGCGGCGCTGGGCCTGGTGGCGCTGTTCATCGCCGCGTTGCCGTTCGCCTGGGGTGAGGCTGCGGGCAGCATCGCGCTGTGGCTCGGCCTCGCGGTCGCGGGCGGTCTCGCCGTGCTGGCCCTGGCCCGCGGAGACCGCGTCGACCGGTTCGAGGTGGCCCTGTCGGCGCTGGCGCTGGCCCTGACGATCGCGCTGTCGCTGTGGCGCTTCGACCAGGACGTCATGGACACGGCCAACCTGCCGCCCGGGGCGTGGGCACGTGCCGTCTTCGCCGTCGTCGCCTACCTGTTCGTCGCGAGCGGGTATGCCGTGCTCGGCGGGATGCGGGACACGAGCCGTCTCACGTGGTTGGCGACGGCCGCCCTGGTCATCTTCGTCACCGTGCAGGCGTTCGCCGTGTTCGCTCCGATCGTGTCGGGTGCGGCGCTGTTCCTCATCGTCGGCCTCGTCCTGATCGGCACCGGCATCCTCGCCGACCGGGGCCGCCGACGGCTCGTGAGCGAGACCAAGGAGGCCCTGTCATGACCGCCCTCGAGAGCGGCATCCGGCCTGATCCGGCGCAGCCGGTGCCCCCGACGGGGCGCAGCCGAACCGGGCACCTCGCACGCGTCGCGGGGGTGGTGCTCACCAGCCTGGCGCTGCTCGCCGTCGCCGTCTGGCCGCAGTTGTCGGCGCGGTTCACCGGTGACGAGGTCGTGCTGCGGGTGCAGCCGGTCGACCCGATCGACCCCTTCCGCGGTGCCTACGTCGATCTCGGCTACCCCGACCTGCCCCGCCAGCAGTTCGACGAGGTCAACCCGGTCACCGAGGAGGAGCAGCAGGCCCTGGACGCCCAACGCGGCATCGCCTACGTGCCGCTGCGCCAGCAGGGAGAGGTCTGGGTCGGTGGCGAGGTCGTGCGCACGGCGCCGGCTGACGGGCTGTACCTGACCTGTGACGACTCCAGCTGGCGACTGCGGTGCGGGATCGAGAGCTGGTTCCTGCCGCAGGCTGATGCCAAGGCCTTCGAGGATGCCGTTC
>NZ_DAORSO010000042.1:1818-3710 GCF_035443565.1 Ornithinibacter sp.
CGGTCGTGCGGTGGCCACCGTTCGCGTCGACGGATCGGGGCACGCCGCCCTGGTCGACGTGGAGACCCGCTGACCTGAACGGCTGGTGTCCTGGGGCCCGGCTCCTCCAGGAGGGCATCATGTCCCCCATGAGCGATGACGCCGTGGACCGGGCCCAGCGAGTGCTGGAAGAAGGCATCTCCACCGACTTCAGCAAGGCGATGTCCTACGGCGCCTACCTGGACCTCGACACCTTGCTCGCCGCACAGCATCCGCGCAGTGAGCCCCAGCAGCACGACGAGCTGCTCTTCATCATCCAGCACCAGGTCGCCGAGCTCTGGCTCAAGCTGCTGCTGCACGAGATGCACTCGGCCCGCGCCCTCATCGCCGCCGACGAGCTCGCCCCGGCGCTGAAGCGGCTGGCCCGGGTCAAGCACGTGCAGAAGCAGCTCGTCGAGCAGTGGGACGTCCTGGCCACCCTCACCCCGAGCGAGTACGCCCAGATCAGGCCCTTCCTCGCGACGAGCTCAGGGTTCCAGAGCCACCAGTACCGGGCCGTGGAGTTCCTGCTCGGCAACAAGAACGCCGACATGGTGCGGGTCTTCGAGCACAGCCCCCACGAGCACGCCGAGCTGATGCGCCTGCTCGGTGAACCGACGATCTACGACGAGTTCCTGCGCTTCCTCGCCCGGCGCGGCTACCCGGTTCCCTCTGCGGTGCTCGAGCGGGACGTCACCCAGCCCTACCGGCTCGATGAGGACCTCGTCGCCGTGTTCGAGGCGGTGTACGCCTCGCCGTCCGAGCACTGGGGGGTCTACGAGACCTGCGAAGAGCTCGTCGACATCGAGGACCTGTTCCAGCAGTGGCGCTTCCGCCACCTCCAGGTCGTCACCCGCACCATCGGGCACCGGCAGGGCACCGGTGGGTCGAGCGGCGTCGGCTTCCTGCGCAAGGCCCTGGACCTCACGTTCTTCCCCGAGCTGTACGCGGTGCGCGCCCTCGTGGAGTGAGCTGCCCTTGCGTCCGGCATGTTGGCTGCCCAAGGCACCAACCTGCCGGACGCGAGCAGGGATACTCAGCCCATGCCTCGCGTCATCCACACCGCTCAGGCCCTCGTCGACGCCGTGATGGAGGTGCCGTCGCTGCCGGTGCGGGGCGGCAACGTCATGGCGACGTCGTACCGTCGCTACGCCGGGGGAGCGGTGACGATCCTGCTCGCCGCGGCGCGCTCGGGCGTCGAGTGCGTGCACGCAGGGGCCGTCGGCACAGGGCCGAACGGTGACCTCGTCCGGGGGGCGCTGGCTGCTGAGGGGGTGACGTTGTCGGCGCCACCGGTGGCCGACCTCGACACGGGTGTGTGCGTCGTGCTCGTCGAGCCCAGTGCCGAACGCACCTTCGTGACCACCCAGGGTGCCGAGCGGCAGATCACGGTGCAGTCCCTGGCCGCCTCGAACCCGGTGCCCGGAGACCTCGTGTGCGTCAGTGGCTACTCGCTGGTGGGCCGCACGCGTGACCCGCTCGTCGAGTGGCTGGACACCCTGGCCGACGGTGTCGTCGTCGTGCTCGATCCCGGAGCCACCTTCGCCGGGCTGGCCGAGCCGCTGCGTGACCGGGTGCTCGCCCGCACCGATGTCTGGACCGGCAACGCCGACGAGGCAGCCGCGCTCACCGGGGTGCGGGGGATGCGCGAGGCCGCTGAGGTCGTCGCCACCCTCCTCGCACCGGATGCCGTGACGATCGTTCGCGACGGCGCTCGCGGGTGCGCGGTGCGTGAGTCGGGCCGCACGACCCACTGCCCGGGACACCCGCAGCGACCGGTGGACACCAACGGTGCGGGGGACACCCACACGGGGGTGCTGCTCGCCGAGCGGGCCACGGGGGCATCGTGGCCGGAGGCCGCTGCCCGGGCCAAT
>NZ_DAORSO010000042.1:3810-7521 GCF_035443565.1 Ornithinibacter sp.
CGGCGCCGCTGCTCGAGGTCGCTGCGGCGCTCGCCGATCTGGGCCAGCACGTACTCGAGCTGGCTGCGCCGCCCGCGTGGCACGTCGTAGAGGTCGATGATCGTGCGGATCTCGTCGAGCGGGAAGCCGAGCCGCCGCCCGCGCAGGATGAGCCCGAGTCGGGTGCGGTCGCGCCGGTGGTAGACCCGGGTGGTGCCGCGCCGCTCGGGGGAGATGAGCCCGAGGTCCTCGTAGTGCCGAACGGTGCGGTGGGTGACGCCGAACTCGTCCGCGATCTGCGCGATGCTCCAGGTCCCCTCGCCCGTCTCGGTGCGCCCGCGACGACGTCCCGCCGCGCTCTCGCGTCCGCTCCCAGCGGTCGGCGAGCGGACGGCATCCGTCGTGGGGCTTGTCATACCGGGCAGTATTGCTTTACGTTGACGTCAACGTCAAGAACGTTGCCACCCGCTGCGCGCCGCGACCCGGCGCCGGCACCACTGCGCGAAGGGGCGCCGAATGTTCGAGCTGAGCAAGGACCACGAGGACTTCCGGGCGGTCGTGCGCGACTTCGCCACCGAGGCCGTCGAGCCACACGTCGCCCAGTGGGACCGTGACCACCACTTCCCGGCCGACCTCGTGCCCCGCATGGGCGAGCTCGGGCTGTTCGGCCTCGTCGTCCCCGAGGCCTACGGCGGCTCGCTCGAGGACGCCGACGGCGGCGCCTTCACGAGCCTGTGCATCGCCATCGAGGAGCTCGGCCGCGTCGACCAGTCGATCGGCATCACCCTCTCCGCCGGGGTGGGGCTCGGCATCAACCCGATCCTGACCTACGGCACCGACGCGCAGAAGGAGCGCTTCCTGCCCGACCTCGTCGCAGGCCGCGCGCTCGCGGGCTTCGGGCTCACCGAGCCGGATGCCGGGAGCGACGCGGGTGCCACGCGCACCAAGGCGGTGCTCGAGAACGGTGAGTGGGTGGTCGACGGGTCGAAGGCGTTCATCACGAACTCCGGCACCGACATCACCTCGGTCGTCACGGTGACGGCCCGCACCGGCACCGACGCCGACGGCCGCCCCGAGATCTCGGCGATCATGATCCCCTCGGGCACCTCCGGGTTCACCGTCGAGGCGCCCTACGACAAGCTCGGCTGGAACATCTCGGACACCCACGGGCTGTCCTTCGCCGGCTGCCGCGTGCCCGAGGAGAACCTGCTCGGGCAGCGTGGCCACGGCTTCCGCCAGTTCCTCAAGACCCTCGACGACGGCCGGATCGCGATCAGTGCGCTGGCCCTGGGCCTCATCACCCGCATGCGCGAGGAGGCCACCGCCTACGCGAAGACCCGCACCGCGTTCGGGCGGCCGATCGGGGTCAACCAGGGCGTCGCGTTCCCCATCGCCGACCTGCTCGTCATGGAGGAGAACTCGCGCCTGCTGACCTACCGCGCCGCGTGGCTCAAGGACGAGCAGGAGGCCGGGCGCCGCTCGGTCGCCGACGTCAAGCAGGCGGCGGCCGTGGCCAAGCTCTACACCTCCGAGGCCGCCGTCACGGCGACCCGGATCGCCACGCAGGTGTTCGGGGGCAACGGCTTCATGGAGGAGTACCCCGTGGCTCGCTTCTACCGCGACGCGAAGATCCTCGAGATCGGCGAGGGCACGTCCGAGGTGCAGCGCATGGTCATCGCCAAGTCGCTCGGCCTGCCGTCATGACCCAGCCCGGCGGGGGCGACCCGCGCGTCGCGGACGTCCGGGCGCGGCTGGAAGCCGCGCACACGGCATCCGAGCGCCCGACCGAGAAGGCCGCCGCCAAGCTCGCCTCCCAGAACAAGCTCTACGTGCGTGACCGGATCGCCCTGCTCATCGACGAGGACAGCTTCGTCGAGGACGGCCGCTACGCGAACAGTCGGGCGCCGGGTCTGCCAGCCGACGGCGTCGTCACCGGGCGCGGGACGGTCGACGGGCGCCCCGTCATCGTCATCGCCAACGACCCGACGGTGAAGGCGGGCTCGTGGGGTGCGCGCACCGTCGAGAAGATCGTGCGCGCGACCGAGGCAGCCCTGCGCGAGGAACTGCCCGTCTTCTGGCTCGTCGACAGCGCGGGCGCGCGGATCACCGACCAGGTCGAGATGTTCCCCGGGCGCCGAGGGGCGGGGCGGATCTTCCACCACCAGGTCGCCCTGTCGGGCAAGGTGCCGCAGATCTGCTGCCTGTTCGGGCCGTCAGCGGCCGGTGGGGCCTACATCCCGAGCTTCTGCGACCTCATCATCATGGTCGAGGGCAACGCCTCCATGTACCTCGGCAGCCCGCGGATGGCCGAGATGGTCGTGGGGGAGAAGGTCTCGCTCGAGGAGATGGGCGGAGCGCGGATGCACTGCACCGTCTCCGGTGTGGGTGACCTGCTCGCCCACGACGACGCCGAGGCCATCGAGCTCGCCCGGTTGTACTTCTCCTACCTGCCCGGCAACTGGCGCGGCCCGCTGCCGACCTACCACGCCGAGGAGCCGTCGGCCCCGTTGACCCGGGCGAGCGTGCCCGAGCGCGAGAGCCAGCCCTTCGACATCCACGAGGTCATCGACGGACTGGTCGACGAGCACAGCTTCTTCGAGATCAAGCCGCTCTTCGCCGCCGAGCTCGTGGTCGGCTTCGGTCGCATCGACGGCGAGAGCGTCGGCATCGTCGCGAACAACTCGGCCGTCAAGGGCGGGGTGCTCTTCAGCGACTCGGCCGACAAGGCCACCCGGTTCATCTGGCTGTGTGACGCCTTCTCGGTCCCGCTCATCTACCTCGCGGACGTACCCGGCTTCATGATCGGCTCGGAGGTCGAGCGCGGCGGGATCATCCGGCACGGGGCGAAGATGGTCTCGGCCGTGGCATCGGCCACGGTGCCGCAGTTCTGCGTCGTCGTGCGCAAGGCCTACGGGGCCGGGTTGTACGCGATGGGCGGCCCGGGGTTCGGCCCGGACGCCACGATCGCGCTGCCCACCGCGCGGATCGCCGTCATGGGCCCCGAGGCCGCGGTGAACGCCGTCTACGCGAACAAGATCGCCGAGGTCGAGGCGGCCGAGGGGGTGCAGGCGCGTGACGCGTTCGTCGCCGCCCGGCGCGCCGAGTACGAGGCCGACGTCGACCTCGAACGGCTCGCGGCCGACCTCGTGCTCGACCAGGTCATCGAGGCCGATGCGCTGCGTGACGAGCTGCGCCGGCGCCTGAACTACGCGGCGCGGCGCGACCGGCACTTCAGCGACAAGCGCCGCGACGTCCCTCCCGTCTGATCCCGCGGACGGTCGCGGTCAGGGGGTGGGGGTGCGCAGGTCGTGCCAGGCCAGGCCGAGCTCGCGCACCAGCTCGCGCAGCAGTGGCAGGGAGACACCGACCACGGTGCTCGGGTCGCCCTCGATCGCGGTGACGTACGGCCCGCCCAGGCCGTCGATCGTGAAGGCGCCCGCGACCGCCAGCGGCTCTCCCGTCGCGACGTAGGCCTCGACCTCGTCGTCGTCGAGGTCAGCGAAGTGCACCACCGTGGATGCCGTGCCACCCACCATCCCGCCGGTACCGCCGTCGTCGGCGTGCCGGGCGTCGACGAGCCAGTGCCCGGTGTGGAGGGTGCCCGTGCGCCCGCGCATCCGCTGCCAGCGCTCGACCGCCTCGGCGGCATCGGCCGGCTTGCCGTGCACCTCACCGTCGAGCTCCAGGACGGAGTCGCAGCCAAGGACCAGCAGGTCGTCCGGGAGGTCGTCG
>NZ_DAORSO010000042.1:7621-19418 GCF_035443565.1 Ornithinibacter sp.
GTCTCGTCGGCCTCGATCGTGCTGACGACGTCCTCGGCCTTGGCCCGGGCGAGGAGCAGGGCCACGTCTGGCGCCTCCAGCGGCCCGCTCATGGCCTCGGCCGCAGCGACGGCGGCGTCCTCGTCGACGGAGGACACCCGCACGTGGGGCGTCACGCCCGCGGCGATGAGCGTCGTGCGGCGGGCGGGGGACGCGGAGGCGAGCAGGAGCGTGAGGCGTGCGGACGGCATACGGGACAACCTAACCCGGCCCCCGCGTGGCGCTCGTCTCCTCGGTGCGGCACTCGTCAACTACGCGGCGTAGTATTGCCGTCGTCCGGTCCTCCCGGGGCGGGACGAGGAGGAGATGTCCGTGGCCGGAGAAGATCGCGACCTCACCCCGCTCGCGTCGGTGGGTCAGGGCCGGCCCCGGTCGGGGCCCGTCCGCTCGCAGCGGCCCGTCTACGTCGACCTCCTGCCGCCGTGCAACGCGGGCTGTCCCGCGGGCGAGAACATCCAGGCGTGGCTGGCCCTGGTCAAGGGCGGCGACCCCGAGGCCGCCTGGCGCCGGCTGACGCTCGACAACCCCTTCCCCGCCATCCACGGGCGGGTCTGCTACCACCCCTGCGAAGCCGCGTGCAACCGTGCCGATCTCGACGGCGCCGTGTCCATCCACGGGGTCGAGCGGTTCCTCGGCGACCAGGCCATCGAGCACGGCTGGGCCTTCGACCCGCCACCGCCGGCCACCGGCCACCGTGTCCTCGTCATCGGCAGCGGCCCGAGCGGGCTGTCCGCGGCCTACCACCTCGTGCGCCTCGGGCACGCGGTGACGGTGCGCGACGTCGGGGGCGAGCCGGGCGGGATGATGCGCTACGGCATCCCGACCTACCGCCTGCCGCGCGCCGTGCTCGACGCCGAGATCGACCGGCTGCGCGACCTCGGGGTCGTCATCGAGCAGGGCCACCGGGTCGAGGACCTCGAGGCCGAGATGCGCGACGGGTCCTTCGACGCCGTCTTCGTCGCCGTCGGTGCCCACCTGTCCACCCGCGTCGACATCCCCAACCAGGACGCCTCCCGCGTCATGGATGCCGTCGAGTTCCTCCGCGGTGCCGCGTCGGGCACGCAGCCCCCCCTCGCCGGGCGCGTCGCGGTGTACGGCGGCGGAAACACCGCGATGGATGCCGCCCGCGTCGCCCGCCGGCTCGGAGCCGACGACACCGTGATCGTCTACCGCCGCACCCGCGACCAGATGCCCGCCCACGAGTCCGAGGCGCAGGACGCCGAGGAGGAGGGCATCCGGATCAACTGGCTGCGCACCATCAGCTCGATGGGGGACACCGACCTCACCGTCGAGGTCCAGGAGCTCGACGAGCACGGCCGCCCCCACGGCACCGGGCGGTTCGAGACCCTGGAGGCCGACACCGTGATCCTCGCGCTCGGCCAGGCCAGTGACACCGGCTTCCTCCGGGGCATCCCGGGCCTGGAGTTCCAGGGAGACACCGTGCAGGTGTCCAAGGACACCCTGATGACCGGGGTGCCGGGCATCTTCGCCGGGGGCGACGCCGTCCCGAGCCAGCGGACCGTCACGGTGGGCGTCGGCCACGGCAAGCGGGCCGCCCGGGCGATCGACGCGTGGCTGCGCGGTGACGCCGTGCACCGCGCGCCCAAGCACCCCCTCGCGAGCCTGGACCAGCTCAACCTCTGGTACTTCGGCGTGCACGACCGCCGCGAGGAGGCCGTGCTCGACCCGGCGACCCGGGCGCTGACCTTCGACGAGGTGCTGACCGGGCTGTCCCCGACCGAGGCGGTCTTCGAGGCCGGCCGCTGCCTGTCGTGCGGCAACTGCTTCGAGTGCGACGGCTGCCTCGGCGCCTGCCCGGAGGGCGCCGTCATCAAGCTCGGGGTCGGGCTGCGCTACGAGTTCGACGACGCCCGGTGCACGGGCTGCGGTGCCTGCTACCGGCAGTGCCCCGTCCACGCCATCGACATGATCCCGGAGGGCTGACCCGATGCGCGTCACGATCGACGGCAACGAGGCGGCGGTCGACGTCGCCTACCGCCTCAACGAGCTCTGCGCGATCTACCCGATCACGCCGTCCTCGACGATGGCCGAGCTCGCCGACGAGTGGGCCAGCCACGGGCGCGCCAACGTCTGGGGCACGGTTCCCACGGTCATGGAGATGCAGAGCGAGGGTGGCGCGGCGGGGGCGATGCACGGCGCCCTCCAGGGAGGGGCGCTCAGCACGACCTTCACGGCGTCCCAGGGCCTGCTGCTCATGATCCCCAACATGTACAAGATCGCCGGTGAGCTGACCTCGACGGTGTTCCACGTCGCGGCCCGGTCGCTGGCCGCCCAGGGGCTGTCGATCTTCGGCGACCACTCGGACGTCATGGCGGTGCGGCAGACGGGGTTCGCCCTCCTGGCGTCGGCGTCGGTGCAGGAGGCCCACGACATGGCGCTCGTCGCCCAGGCCGCCACGCTGCGCACGCGCGTGCCGTTCGTCCACTTCTTCGACGGCTTCCGGACCTCCCACGAGCTGAACACCGTCGAGCTCATCGACGACGAGGTGCTCCGCTCGGTGGTCCCCGAGGCCCTCGTGCGCGAGCACCGGGCCCGCGCCCTGACGCCCGAGCACCCGTTCGTGCGGGGGACGGCGCAGAACCCCGACGTGTACTTCCAGGCGCGCGAGACCGTGAACCCGTTCTACGCCCGCACGGCCGCGGTCGTGCAGGACGTCATGGACGAGGTCGCCGGCCACACCGGGCGCGCGTACCGGGTCGTCGAGTACCACGGCCACCCCGAGGCCGAGCGGGTCGTCGTCGTCATGGGCTCCGCGGCGGAGACGGTGCGCGAGACGGTGGCCCACCTCGTCGCCGGCGGCGACCGGGTCGGGGTGCTCCAGGTGCGCCTGTACCGCCCCTTCCCGTCGGCGGAGCTGGTCGAGGCGCTGCCGGACAGCGTGCGCGCGGTGGCGGTCCTCGACCGCACCAAGGAGCCAGGCTCCAACGGGGAGCCGCTCTACCTCGACGTCCTCGCCACCTTGGCCGAGGCCGACTCGCGCGGTGAGCGCGACGGCATCCCCCGGGTCATCGGCGGGCGGTACGGGCTGTCGTCCAAGGAGCTCACGCCGGGCATGGTGGCGGGCGTGTTCGCCGAGCTCGCACTCGAGGCGCCGCGGCGCCGGTTCACCCTCGGCATCACCGACGACGTCGGCGGCACGAGCCTGCCCTACGACGCCACCCTCGACATCGAGGACCCGCAGACGCTGCGGGCCGTCTTCTACGGGCTGGGCTCGGACGGCACGGTCGGGGCCAACAAGAACACCATCAAGATCCTCGGCGCCGATCCCGAGGTGCACGCCCAGGCCTACTTCGTCTACGACTCCAAGAAGTCCGGCGGGCTCACCGTCTCGCACCTGCGCTTCGGCCCGCACCCCATCCACGCTCCGTACCTCGTGAGCCGGGCCGGCTTCGTCGGCTGCCACCACCTCGGGCTGCTCGACACCGTCGACGTCCTGGCCTGCGCGCAGGAGGGGGCAACCCTGCTGCTCAACGCCCCCCAGCCGCCGGACGAGGTGTGGGACGCCATCCCCGGGCCGGTCCAGCAGGGGATCATCGACAAGCGGCTGCGCCTGTATGCCGTGGACGCCACGTCCGTGGCCCGCGGCGCGGGGCTGCCCGGCCGGACCAACACCGTGCTCCAGACCTGCTTCTTCGCGATCTCGGGCGTCCTGCCCGCCGACGAGGCCGTCGCCCGGGTCAAGGCCGCGATCCGCAAGACCTACGGTCGGCGCGGTGCCGAGGTGGTGCGGCGCAACGAGGCGGCCGTGGACGCCACCCTCGCGGCCCTGCACGAGGTGCCGGTCCCCGCCGCCCGGACCTCCGAGCGGGAGGTCCCCGACATCGTCCCGCGGGACGCCCCGCCGTTCGTGCGCACCGTGACCGCCGAGATGATGGCCGGTCGGGGTGACGCCCTGCCGGTGAGCGCCCTGCCCGTCGACGGCACCTACCCCAGCGGCACGACCGCCTACGAGAAGCGGCGGATCTCCGACGTCGTCGCCGCCTGGGACCCCGACACCTGCATCCAGTGCGGCACGTGCAGCTTCGTCTGCCCGCACAGCGTCATCCGGTCGGTGTTCTACGACGGCGATGCCCTCGACGGTGCCCCCGAGGGGTTCCGCTCGGCACCGCTCAACGCCGCCGGGCTGCCGGGGTCGCGCTACACGCTCCAGGTCTACGTCGAGGACTGCACCGGGTGCGGGCTGTGCGTCGAGGCCTGCCCGGTCAGCCCGCTCGTCGTGCCGGGGATGCCGGGGGCGCCCGAGCGCAAGGCGATCAACCTCGCGCCGCTCGAGCCGGTGCTCGAGGCCGAGCGCGAGAACATCGCCTTCTTCGAGACCCTGCCCGTCAACGACCGCTCCCGTGTGGACTTCGGCACGGTGCGGGGCACCCAGTTTCTCCAGCCGCTCTTCGAGTTCTCGGGAGCGTGCACGGGCTGCGGCGAGACGCCCTACCTCAAGCTGCTCACCCAGCTCTTCGGCGAGCGGCTCACCGTCGCGAACGCCACCGGGTGCTCCTCGATCTACGGCGGCAACCTCCCGACGACGCCGTGGACGAAGAACGCCGCCGGGCGCGGTCCCGCCTGGTCGAACTCCCTGTTCGAGGACAACGCCGAGTTCGGGCTCGGGCTGCGACTGGCCGCCGACCTGCACACGGGGCTGGCCCGGGAACGGCTGCGCGAGCTGAGGGAGGAGGTCGGCGCCGACCTGGCGGACGGCATCCTCGAGGCCGGTCAGGTGCGCGAGTTCGAGCTCACCGCGCAGCGCGAGCGGGTCGCCGAGCTGCTGCGCCGCCTCGAGGGGATGACCGGGCCGGTCGTGGAGGACCTGCGCAGCGTGGCCGACCACCTCCTGCGGCGCACCGTGTGGATCGTCGGCGGCGACGGCTGGGCGTACGACATCGGCTCCGGCGGCCTGGACCACGTGCTCGCCAGCGGTCGGGACGTCAACGTGCTCGTGCTCGACACCGAGGTGTACTCCAACACCGGCGGCCAGTCCTCGAAGGCCACGCCGATCGGCGCCGTCGCCAAGTTCGCCGCGGCGGGCAAGTCAGTGGCCAAGAAGGACCTCGCCCTCCAGGCCATCGCGTACGGCACCGTGTACGTGGCCCGGGTGGCGATGGGTGCCGACCCCCAGCAGACCTTGACCGCGCTGCGCGACGCGGAGGCCTACGACGGGCCCTCGCTCGTCATCGCCTACAGCCACTGCATCGCCCACGGCATCGAGATGCGCCAGGGCCTGGACCAGCAGTACCGCGCCGTCGCCTCCGGGCACTGGCCGCTCGTGCGCTACGACCCCGCGGTGCGGGCGAGCGGGGGCAACCCGTTCCAGCTCGACTCGCCGCGGCCCCGCATCCCGCTCGAGGACTACGTCTACCACGAGCTGCGCTACCGGATGCTGCGCAACTCCGACCCCGCCGAGGCGGAACGGCTGCTGCGCCTGAAGCAGGAGGCCGTCGACCAGCGGTGGCAGACGTACGAGGAGATGGCGACCCGCGGTGCCGACCGGTTCGCCGCCGACACGAGGAGGACCTGGTGAGCGACCTCTCGACGAGCTACCTCGGGCTGGCGCTGCGCAACCCGCTGGTGGCCAGCGCGTCCCCGCTGTCCGAGGGCGTGGACCGGGTGCGGGCCCTGGCCGACTCGGGGGTGGGTGCCGTCGTCATGTACTCGCTCTTCGAGGAGGAGGTGCACCGGGAGCAGCTGCGCGACCTCATGGTCAGCGAGGCGCACGAGGACGCCTTCGGGGAGGCGCTGTCCTACTTCCCGAACGTCCCGAGCGCCGGGACCGGCGGTGCGACGCGGTACCTGCGGCTGCTCGAGCAGTCCGTGGCCGCGGTCGAGGTGCCGGTCGTCGCGAGCCTCAACGGGAGCACCGCCGGCGGTTGGGTGGGGTTCGCGCGCTCGATGCAGGATGCCGGTGCCGCCGCGATCGAGCTGAACGTGTACTTCGTGCCGGGAGACCCCCACACCCGGGCGCGCGACGTCGAGGACCGCCACGTCGAGATCCTCCAGCAGGTGAGGGAGGCCGTCTCGGTGCCGGTGGCGGTCAAGCTGAGCCCGCACTTCAGCTCCACCGGGGAGATGGCGATGCGCCTGGACCGGGCGGGGGCCAACGGGCTCGTGCTGTTCAACCGCTTCCTCCAGCCCGACGTCGACCCGGAGGCGCTCGCGGTGACGACGGGGGTCACGCTGTCGACCCCGGCCGAGGCCCGCGTGGCCCGAACCTGGATCGCCATCCTGCGCGGGCACGTCACCGCCTCCCTGGCCGCGACCACCGGGGTCGATGGGGCCGCGGACGTCGTGTCGTACCTCCTGGCCGGGGCCGACGTCGTCATGACGGCGTCCGCGCTGCTGCGCCACGGGGTCGGCCACGCCGGCGTGCTCCTGGACGGGCTGGAGGACTGGATGCGGCGCAAGGGCTTCGCCACGCCCGAGGAGTTCCGGGGCCTGCTGGCCGTCCCGGTCGGTGTGGACCAGAGCGCCTACGAGCGCGCCGGCTACGTCGAGGCACTGGAGAAGGCGCGCAGGACCTACGGCGACCTCACCGGTGCCTCGCGGGGTCAGCCGACGATCTCGTCGACGTAGCACCAGCGCCAGGCCTCGCCGGGCTCGATGCTGCGCATCACCGGGTGCCCGGTCTCGCGGAAGTGGGCCTCGGCGTGCCGACCGGGCGTGGAGTCGCAGCAGCCGACCTCACCGCAGGTCGCGCAGGCCCGCAGCTGCACCCAGCGCACCCCGGCGGCGAGGCAGCGCGGGCAGCCCTCGGCGGTGGTCGGCGCCTTGGGGACCTCAGCGGCGGCCAGGTGCTCACAGGCCCCCGCGATGCGGTCCGGCGGGCGCAGGGGGGAGGCCCGCACGGCGCCGGTGCGGGTGGCGCTCCACACCAGGGCGGTCTCCTCGGCGTCGAGCTGGCCGAGCACCGCGCTGAGGACCGCGTGGTCGACGTGGCCCTCGCCGCGGATGCGCATCAGCTCGGCGCGCTCCTCACGGATCATCTTCGTGCGCAACCGGGCGTGGGCCTCGCTCGGCGTCTCGTCGTCGCCGGGCCCGAGCGTGCCGAGGCGTTCCCAGCTGCGGTTGACCCGGGCACTGGCCTGGTCTCGGATCGCGGCGACCGCGGCCGGGTCGGCGGCCGGGTCGGCCTCGATGAGGCGGAGGCCAGCACCCGTCGTGGCCCCGAGCACGGTGGCCTCGACGAGGGCGTCCTCGCGCGGGTCCGGCCCGCGGACGTCGAGGGCGCGGGCGAGCGAGGGCAGGGTCAGGCCCTGGAGCAGGAGCGTGCCGACCGTGACCACCAGGGCGATCACGATGAGCTCGGCGCGCAGCGGCGTCTCCTCGGGCAGGGTCAGGGCCGCCGCGAGGGTCACGACACCTCGCATCCCGGCCCAGGAGCCCACGAGACCTTCCCGGATGCCGTCGCTGCGGTCGGGTGCCCGCCGCGCGCCGATGAGGGAGAACGGCACGATCCACAGCGGACGCAGCAGCAGGCAGGTCACGAGGACGGCCCCGCCGACGAGAAGGGTTCGCCCGAGTGAGCCGTCGCCCTCGCCGACCGCTTCGAGCAGGGATGCGATCTGGAGCCCGATGAGGAGGAAGACGGCGTTCTCCAGCACGAAGGTGACGCTCGACCAGTTGATCCGCTCCGCGAGGCGTGAGGGTGCCGACTGCAGGATGGGGGCCTTGTGGGCCAGGAGCAGGCCGGCCGTGACGACGGACAGCACCCCGGAGGCGCCGACGAGCTCGGCGGGCACGTAGGCGATGTACGGCGCGACGAAGGACAGCGCGGTGTCTGCCGGCACCTCGTGCAGCTGGCGACGCAGTGCGCCGATCGCCAGGAACGCAGCAAAGCCGATGGCGACGCCACCGACCGAGGCGATGAGCAGGTCGGTCGCCACGGACGGGACCGTCACCTCTGGGACCTCGCCATGGGTCGCTGCCCCGTGGGCGGCCAACCCGGCCGCAGCCAGGGCCGTGCGCAGGGTGACGAGCGCGGTCGCGTCATTGAGCAGCGACTCACCTTCGAGGATCGTCGTGACCCGCCGGGGCAGGCCGATGCTGCGGGCCACGGACGTGGCCGCCACGGCATCCGGTGGCGCGACGATCGCTCCGAGGGCGATGGCGACGGCGAAGGGGATCGGCAGCAGCAACCACGCGACGACGGCCACGCCCAGGGCGGTGAAGAGCACGAGCCCGACGGACAGGCCGAGGATGGAGGCCCGGTTGGCCCTGATGTCGAGCAGCGACGTCGACAGGGCTGCGGCGTAGAGCAGCGGCGGCAGCAGGCCGTACAGGACGAGGTCGCTGGAGAGCGTCAGCTGCGGCACGGCCGGCACGAACGACAGCACCGCCCCGGCGAGCAGCAGCGCGATCGGCGTCGGCACCCCGACGGGTGCGGCGAGGCGGCTGACGACGATGACGACGAGCACGATGGCCACGATGGCCGAGGCGAGTTCCACCGCTGGATTGTGCCTCGTCAGGCGGGCGGTGGCGACAGGTCGCCCACGAGGTAGTGCTCGAGCACCGGCCCGAGGGCACCGACGAGCTCGTCCCGTGAGGCGGTCGCGAGCCGCGGCAGGCCGACGACGTGGCGGGTGAAGGCCATGCCGGCCACCTGCGACGCGGCGAGGGACGCCCGCAGCGTGGGGTCGTCGCCTCCGAGGTGGTGGGCCAGCGGGCCGAGGAGGCGCTCCATGAGCAGGTCGCGCACGAGGACGGCGGCAGCCTCCTCCGAGGCGGCAGCCCGCAGCAGCCCGGTCATCGTCTGGCGTGCCTCGGGGGTGTCCATGATGCCGATCGCGAAGCCCGCGAGCCGGAAGCCGACCCCGGTCCGCCCGGGCCCGAGCAGTGCGGGGATCACGACGTCAGGGTCGAAGGGGAGCTCGACCACGCTGACGAAGAGCTCCTGCTTGGAGCCGAAGTAGTGCGACACGAGGCGGGTGTCGACCCCGGCGTCCTTGGCGATGCCGCGCAACGTCGTTCGGGGGTAGCCCTGCTCGGCGAAGGCGCGGGCCGCGGCCGCGAGGATGGCCTCGCGGGTGCCGCTGCCCGCGGGCCGGCGCCCCCGGGCCACGGCCCCGCGCCCGTCCCCGGCCGGCTCCGAACCCATCAGTCGAGCACGGCGTCGCGCAGCACGTCGAGCCCCACCGACCCGACGTCGAGGGCGCGTCGGTGGAAGTCCTTCAGCGAGAACGCGTCGCCGGCGCGCTGCTGGGCCTCGTCGCGCAGCTGCAGCCAGAGCCGCTCGCCGACCTTGTAGCTCGGGGCCTGCCCCGGCCAGCCGAGGTAGCGGTTCAGCTCGAAGCGCAGCATCTCCTCACCCTCGTTGGAGTGCGCCCGCAGGAAGGTCCAGGCCTTGTCGTACGTCCACGACCCGCCACCCACCTCGGCCGGGGCCTCGAAGCCGCAGTGCACCCCGATGTCGAGGACGACACGGGCGGCGCGCAGCGACTGGCCGTCGAGCAGGCCGAGGTAGTTGCCCGGGTCGTCCATGAAGCCCAGCTCGGCCATGAGCCGTTCCGCGTAGAGCGCCCACCCCTCGCCGTGCCCGCTCGTCCAGCACATCATCCGGCGCCACTTGTTGAGCAGCTCTCGGCGGTAGACGGTCTGGCCGACCTGGAGGTGGTGCCCCGGGACCCCCTCGTGGTAGACGGTCGTCAGCTCGCGCCAGGTGCCGAACTCGGTGACGCCCTTGGGGACCGACCACCACATCCGTCCCGGTCGGCTGAAGTCGTCGCTCGGCCCGGTGTAGTAGATGCCACCCGTCTGGGTGGGGGCGATCAGGCACTCGATGGTGCGCACCGGCTCCGGGATGTCGAAGTGCGTGTCGGCCATCGCCGCGATGACCTCGTCGGCGCGCTCCTGCATCCAGTCGCGCAGCGCGTCGGTTCCGTGCAGCTGGTAGCGCGGGTCGCTCTCGAGGTGGGCGATGGCCTCGCGGACACTCGCCCCCGGGAGGATGCGGTCTGCGGTGCGTGCCATGTCGTCGGTGATCCGGGCGAGCTCCTCCTGCCCCCACGCGTAGGTCTCCTCGAGATCCACCGTGGCACCGAGGAACGAGCGCGAGGCGAGGCCGTAGCGTTCGCGCCCCGCGGCATCCGAGGTCGGGGCGAGCCCGAGCAGTCGCTCGCGCAACGCGGTGCCGATCTGCTCGTAGGCCTGCGCGGCGGCCCGGGCGCCGCGGTCGAGGTCGGCCCGCACCGAGTCGGCGAGGGGGGCGCCGTCGGCGCTCGCCCCCTGCGCGAAGGTGGCGAAGAAGCCGTCGGGGGCGGTGAGCTCCTCGCACTGGACGATGCAGGCCTCGACCTGGCGCCGCGGCGTGACCAGGCCCCGGTCGGCACTGTCGAGAAGGGTCTGCGTGTACTGCTCCATGGCCTGCGGCACCGCGGACAGTCGGGCGGCGATGGTGGCCCAGTGCTCCTGCGTGCCGGTGGGCATCAGGTCGAAGACGTCGCGGCAGGCCTGCAGGGGGGAGGCGATGACGTTGAGGGCCATGGCGTCGTAGCCGGCGTCGTGGGTCTCGATGACGAGGCCGAGGCGTTCGCGCATGGCGGCGACCGTCACCCGGTCGACGGCATCCGCTGGCTCGACGCCGTCGAGGGCGGCCAGGGTCCGGCGCGCGAGGTGGGCGTGGTGGGCGAAGCCGTCCGGGGAGAGGTCGTCGAGCTCGGTGTCCCGGCCGGGGACACCCAGGTAGGTGGCCTCGATCGGGCTGGCGACGATGGCGGCGTCGAAGTAGGCGTCGGCCACGGCGTCGACGGCGGTGGTGGTACGGGGCTCGGCGGTCGGCTCGGTCACCCTCTGGACGCTACCGGAGCACCCCGTCCCGAGATCGACCAACAGGTCACCCGGGGTACGCCTGGCCCCGTCCCGACATCGACCAATAGGTCACCCGGGGTACGGCTGGCTGCCACCGCGCCGAGCCAGACCCCGCCATAGGCTCTCGGCCATGAAACCCGTGGTGACTTCGCTCAACATCGGTGGTGCCCGCAGCGGCATCCGGCCCCGCGGCGGCGACACGGCGATCGACAAGCGCCCGGTCGACACGATCGAGGTGCGCGACCCCGGCCCGAAGCGCGGTGGCCTGGGAAGCGGGGTGCTGGGAGACGACGTCGTCAGCCGAAAGCACCACGGTGGGTCACAGCAGGCGGTGTATGCCGTGGCGCGCGAGGAGCTGGACTGGTGGGGCGCCGAGCTCGGCCGGGACCTGCGGGACGGCATGTTCGGGGAGAACCTCACCACCCTCGGACTCGATGTGGATGCCGCTGTCGTCGGTCAGCGGTGGACGGTGGGCTCGGCGGTGCTCGAGGTGACGGGACCGCGGATCCCGTGCGCGACCTTCGCCGCCTGGATGGGGGAGCGGGGGTGGGTGCGCCGGTTCACCGAGCGAGGCCGAACCGGTGCGTACCTCGCGGTCGTCGAACCCGGTGTGCTCTCGGTCGGCGACATCATCGAGGTGGGGCAGCCGCCGGAGCACGGCATCACCGTGCCCGAGGTGTTCGGCGCCTTCATGGGCGACGACGACCTCGCGGCCCGGGTCGTCGCGGCGCAGGTGCTCGCGCCGGCCGACAGCCTCGACCTGGAGCGCAGCCTCGCCCGCCGTCGCCAGATCGACCAATAGGTCACTCGGGGGACGGTCGAATTGATCACGCGCCGTCGCCAGATCGACCAATAGGTCACTCGGGGGACGGTCGAATCGATCGCGCACCGTCGCAAGGGCAGCATCACGCAGCAGCGGTGTCCACTCGGAAGTGGCGACGCC
>NZ_DAORSO010000043.1:0-17677 GCF_035443565.1 Ornithinibacter sp.
TCGTCGGCGCCCCCGCAGCCGACGACCTCGACGCCAACGCCCTGCGCGACGCCGCGGCAACCGCCTCACGCACCAGCGCAAAGCTGGGCGCGCGCCTCGGCATCCGAGTGCCCGCGAGCGGTGTCGACGCGGCGCAGGCCGGCCAGGTTCTCACCGAGGGTGCCCTGCTGGCGCGCTACCGCTACACCGCCCTGAAGGCCGAGCACCCGGAGAAGCCCTTGTCGGCCCTGGTGATCAACGTGACGGGAGCCGACAGCGGCGCGGTCGCGGACGGCATCCGCACCGGTGTCGTGACCTCGCGCGCGAGCGCCATCGCCCGCGACCTCGCGAACAGCCCGCCTGCGCACCTGACGGCCGTGGCCCTGGCCGATGTCGCGGCGACGCTCGGCGACGCCCACGGCTTCACCGTCGAGGCCTTCGACCGCGAGCAGCTCATCGAGATGCGCTGCGGCGGGTTGCTCGGTGTCAATGCCGGCAGCACCGAGGAACCCCGCATGCTCGTGCTGCGCTACACCCCCGAGGGCGAGCCGACCGGCCACCTCGGGCTGGTGGGCAAGGGCATCATGTACGACTCGGGCGGCATCAGCATCAAGCCCTCGGACCCGATGCACCTGCTCATGAAGATGGACATGGGCGGCGCCGCGGCGGTGCTCGGCGCGTTCACCGCGCTGCGCGACCTCGGCGTGCCGGCCACGGTCACCGGCTGGCTGATGTGCACCGACAACATGCCGTCGGGCACGGCCGTCAAGCTCGGTGACGTGCTCACCGCGCGCAACGGCACCACCGTCGAGATCAAGAACACGGATGCCGAGGGGCGCCTGGTGATGATGGACGCGCTCGCCCTCGCTGTCGAGGAGGGGGTGGATGCCGTCGTCGACATCGCGACGCTGACCGGCGCGGTCCTCGTCGCCCTCGGTCCGGCGACGGCCGGGCTGTTCGGCAACGAGCAGGGCATCATCGACCAGGTCAAGGCAGCCGGCGCCGCGGTGGACGAGCCGGTCTGGCAGCTGCCCCTGGAGAAGAAGTACCGCAAGACGCTCGACTCGGAGGTCGCCGACATCGCCAACCTCGGTGGGCCGTACGCGGGGTCGACGACGGCGGCGCTCTTCCTCGCCGAGTTCGTCGGCGAGGTGCCCTGGGCCCACATCGACATCGCCGGGACGATGAACGTCGACGCCGACGAGTCGTGGCGCTCCAAGGGCGCGACGGGTTACGGCGCTCGTCTGCTCGCCGAGCTGGCACGGGACTTCACCCCGAAGGCCTGACCCCCACCGTCCGCGGTTACTCGGCGACGACGTCGAGGGTGTTGACGCTCGGATCAGCGGCGTAGGCGATCCGGCTGCCTGCGGCCCGTGCCGCCCTCAGGGCTGCGACGACCGCGTCAGTGACCTCCTCGCCGGGTGCGAGCACGGGGATGCCGGGCGGGTAGGGCGCGATGAGCTCAGCGCTCACCCGCCCGACCGCCCGCTCCACCGGGACGCTCTCGCGGGGCGCGAAGAACGCCTCGCGAGGGCTCATCACCGTCACCGGGTCCACCGCCCACACCCCTGACACGACGACCGGTCGCGCCACGGAGCGCCGGGTGTGGATCGACTCGGCCAGTGCGCCTGCGAGCTCGTCGATGGCCTCGGGGCGGTCGGCCATCGTCACCATCGCGACGATCGTGTCGCGATCAGCCATCTCGACCGGCATCCCCCGTGCCAGCAGGTCCTGCTCGACCTCGTTGCCGTCGGCGCCGGTGCCGGGGAGCACGAGCACGAGCCGGGTGGGGTCCACCGTCGGGCCGTCGAGGACGACGAGACCCGGAATCGTCGAGAGCCGCGAGCGTGCCGTGGCGACCGCCTCGATGACCGGGCCGAGCAGGGCCTCGCCGTCGCGCTGGAGCAGTGCCCGTGCGGCGTCGATGCTCGCGAGGATGGCCCCCGAGGGGCTCGTCGTCGCCGTCGCCTCGACCGCCGCGTCGAACTGCGCCCGCCCGATGCGAATGGTGCGAGCCAGCACGAGGGCACCCTGCGACCACGCCGGCAACGCCTTGTGCGCACTGGTCACCAACGCGTCAGCCCCGGCCTGGAGGGCGTGTGGTGGCAGCCCGGGGTGGAACCCGAGGTGGGCCCCCCAGGCGGCGTCGATGACGAGCGGGATGCCGTGTCGGTGGGCCACCTCCGCGAGCGCGCTGACGTCGCCGACGGTGCCCACGTACGACGGCTCGCCGATGAAGACACCCTTGGCGTCCGGGGCGGACGTGAGGGCCTTCTCGAGCGCGGCGGCCGTCACCCCGAGCGGCAGGCCGTGGGCCGGGTCGACCTCTGGGCGCACCCAGACGGGCTCCAGGCCGGCGAGCACGAGGCCGAGCAGCATCGAGCGGTGCAGGGTGCGGGCGACCACGACCCGGTCCCCCGGACGCCCGATCGCGAGCGCGAGCGCCTGGTTGCCGTGGGTCGACCCGCCGACGGAGAAGCGGCACAGGTCGGCCCCCCACAGGTGCGCGGCCTGGGCTTCGGCCTGCCCGACGACACCTCGCGAGAGCTTCATCGTGTCGAGGCCGGCGTACAGGGGGACGTCACCGGCGACGACGTCCCCGACGAGGTCGTGGCGCTGCTTGTGCCCCGGGATCGTGAAGGGGGTCGGGGCGGCCTCCTGGAAGCGCAGCCACGCGTCGAGCAGGGGCGCGTCGCCGCGCAGGCCTCGGGGATCGGTGGGCATGGGCCTCAGTCTGCCCCCGTTCCTCGCGCGGATCGCCCGCACCACCGGGCGAGCACCATCTGGCCCAGGTCACGCCCGATCGAGTGAGCGCAACACGCCGTGCTGCGTCGAGCAACACGGCATGTTGCGCTCACTCGACAGGCACTGGCCTCGCTCAGCGCAGCGCGTCGGTGAGCAGCGCCCCCATGCGGCGCACTCCCTCGACCAAGCGGTCGTCCGGCACCCCGGAGTAGCTCATCCGGGCGTGGTTGGCCTCGGGCCGGTCGGCGAAGAACGGGGTGCCGGGCACGACGATGACGCCGGCCTGCGGGATCAGCACGTCGCGCTGGAACGCGGCCATGTCCAGCCCGGCGGGGAAGGTCACCCAGGTGAACAACCCGCCGTTGGCGCGGGTCCAGGTGATGCCGGGCGGGAAGTGCTCTTGCAGGGAGGCGAGCATGAGGTCGCGCTGGTGCCGGTAGGTCGGCAGCATCCCCGCGATGTGGCCCTCGATGTCGTACCCACCGAGGTAGGCGGCCGCGGCCCGCATGTTGAGGGTGCCGTTCTGGGTGTCCGCGGCGAGCTTGAGGAGCGCGAGCTTCTCGCGGACCTCAGGCTCCGCGAGCGCCCAGCCGAGGCGCAGCCCGGGCGCGAGGATCTTCGAGAAGCTGCCGAGGTGCACGACCCGGCCGGTGGTGTCCAGGCTCTTGATCGTCGGCAGCCGCTCCCCCTCGTACCGCAGTTCGCGGTAGGGGGTGTCCTCGAGGACGACGACGTCGAACTCCTCCGCCAGCTCGACCAACCGCCGGCGCCGAGCCAGGCTCATCGTGCGGCCCGTCGGGTTCTGGTGGTCGGGCACGGTGTAGACGAGCTTGACCCGATCGGTCGTGCGCAGCACCTGTTCGAGGGCGTCGGTGTCCATGCCCTCGTCGTCCATCGGCACCGACCGGTAGTCGGGCTCGCACGGGTTGAAGGCGATGAGCGCGCCGAGGAAGGTGGGCCGCTCGGTGACGATGACGTCGCCGGCATCCACGAAGAGCTTGGCGGTGAGGTCCAGACCCTGCTGCCCACCCTGGGTGATGAGGACGTCGTCCGCCGTGCACGGCATCCCGTCCGCACTCAGGC
Organism: Ornithinibacter sp.; assembly: GCF_035443565.1. Taxonomy (NCBI): domain Bacteria; kingdom Bacillati; phylum Actinomycetota; class Actinomycetes; order Micrococcales; family Intrasporangiaceae; genus Ornithinibacter; species Ornithinibacter sp. The sequence goes on from NZ_DAORSO010000043.1 coordinate 3,808, forward strand.
GGGCGGCGACGAGGGCGCGCAGCTCGGGCAACCCTTCGGATGCCGTGTACTGCAAGGCTGACGCGTTGCCGTCGGTGAGGAGGGCGTCGTAGATGCCGTGCAGCTCGCGCATCGGGAACAGCGTCGGGTCGGGGTAGCCGCCGGCGAAGGACGTGATGCCGGGCTGGCCGGCCAGGGCCAGGAACTCGCGGATCGCCGAGGGCTGGACGCGCTCGGCGCGGCGGGCGAAGGACGTCATGCCGATGCCCCCCACGTCGTGACCGCCTCGATGAGGGCGAGGGTGTAGCGGCGCACCTGGTGCAGGTCCACCCACTCGTCGGCGGCGTGCAGCCCACCACCGGCCGGGCCGCAGACCACCGTCGGGATGCCGGCGGCCTGCCACAGCGGCGCCTCCATCCAGTAGGGCGCGTGGAAGGGTTCGGATGCCGCGTCGTCACCGAGCGCGCGGCTCAGGTCGGCCGCGAGGGCGGCCGCCGGGCCGGAGTCGTCGAGCTGCCACGGGTCGCGCGCGACGACGAGCCGCGCGCGGGCGCTGACGGTGTCGTCCTGGAGGCGCAGGTGCACGAGCAGGTGCTCGACCTCGGCGAGGGCCGCCTCGGAGCGCTCGCCCGGCACGGTCCTCCGCTCCACGATCGCCGTGGCGTGTCGAGCCAGCACGAACGGCGACTCCCCGCCGGAAGCCACGGTGACCATGAGCGAGCCGCCGCGTTCGGCGACCAGGCTCCCGCGGGACTCCACGGCGGCGAGCAGGCGGCCGAGGTGGGCGACAGCGTTGACACCCTGCTCGGGCTGCGACGAGTGCGCGGCGCGCCCCTCGAGAGTCACCTCGACGAGGGCGTAGCCCCGCAGGGACTGCGCCAGCGCGAGCCACGTGGGCTCACCGATGACGGCGACGTCGGGCTCGATGCCGAGACCAGGGAGTGCATCGAGCACGGCCAGGGTGCCCAGGCTGGCGTCCTCCTCGTCGGCCACCAGGGCGAGCACGACCCGACCGGGCAGCCGGCGGCGGGCGAGTTCCTCGGCGGCGACGACCATCGCGGCCACCCCGCCCTTCATGTCGCAGGCACCCCGCCCCTCGAGACGGTCGCCGTCGACCCGCGCCCCGAACGGATCGTCCATGCCCTCGACCCCGACGGTGTCGAGGTGGCCGGTCAGGACGACGGTGGGCCCGGGTGCGCCGGCCGGGCTGACCGCCACGAGGCTCGGTCGGCCCACGTGCCCGGGAGCCTGAACCACGTGGGTGTCGAAGCCGCCGCGTGACAGCCGGTGTCGCAGGTGCTCGACGATGGCTGCTTCCCCCGCAGCCCCCGGCACGAGCCCCGGGTTCACCGAGTCGATCGCCACGAGTGCGGCCGTCAGCTCGACGGCCTCGGACTCTACGGCGGCGTCGGGTCGCACGGCGTCGGATGCCGTGTTCAGGGCGGCATCGGATGCCGTGGTCCCTCGAGGAGCGTCGTCGCTGGCCATGGGCCAGAGCCTAGGACCCCCGCCGCGGGCCCTGTGGGTAACTCCGAGGAGTGGGCGTCGCGCCGCCTACAGTGAAGGGGTGCCCCTTGGTCCCGACCCGGCGCTCGCCCGCGCGGCCGCCGATGCCCTGTTCGCCCTGCGCGACCGCGTCGCCGACGCCGAGGACGACGTCCTCTCCTCACTGGTCGTCACGGGGGAACCACGCCCGCAGCGGGTGCTCGACGACTGGCTGGACCAGGTGGCCGACACCCTGCGAGCGGTGGGCGAGACGGCATCCGACCTCGCCGTGTCCCTGAACGCTCGCGCCGACGTTGCGGCGGACACCCCCGCCACCGCCCCGTCACCGACGGTGCGGACCGCTGCTGTCGACGGGAGGCGAGCGTGAGCGTGGTGCCGGGCGACCCGGCATCCCTGTCAGCGTGCGCCTCGACGGCGCGCTCGGTCGGACACGGCCTGACCGGGCAGGCGAGTCGGGTGCGTGCCACGTCGCGAGAGCTCGCCCAGGGGTGGACCGGCCGGACCTCGGCCGGGGTGCGGCAGCGCGCCAGCGGTCTCGCCGACGCGACCGACGCGGCAGCGAGCGAACTCGACCGGATGGGGCGGGTGCTCCAGGACCACGCCAGCGACCTGGCCGACCTCGTGGCCCGGGGTCGCGCCGTCGAGGAGCGGGCCCGCGCCGCGGGACTCGTGGTGCGCGACGGACGGGTCGAGCTGGCGTGGGGCGTGACGGGGGCCGCCGACTCCGGGGCCGACCGCGAGCGCGAGCACCTCCGCACGGCGCTCCAGGCCGACCTCGACCTCGTGCTCGCGCAGCACCGCCGGCGGCGCGACTGGGTGCTCGAGGTGCTGCGCGACTCGACGACGGACCTGGCCGGGGTCTCCCACAAGCTGCGGGGAGGATGAGAGGATCGCCGAACCGCCGACCGAGAGGATGACAGGGTGCGAGTGACGACGCGCGAGCAGCTGGACGGGACCGTCGAGGAGGTCTACGCCCTCTTCACGGACGTGGCCTTCCAGGAGGCCAAGTGCCTGGCGACGACCGACGACGCGAACCACTTCAGCGTCGACGTCATGGGGGGCCCGACGGGCGAGAAGGTGCGCACCGAGCGTCACCTGCCGTCGGAGACCCTGCCCGACGTCGCGAAGTCGTTCGTCGGCGAGCACCTGACGATCATCGAGGTCCAGACGTGGTCGATGCCGGCCGCGGACGGCTCGCGCGAGTCCGTGGTCGACATGCACGTCAAGGGCGCGCCGCTGACGCTCAAGGGCACGCTGCGCCTGGAGCCCTCGAAGGGCGGGACGGTGCAGGTGCTCGACGCCGAGCTCAAGGCGCACGTGCCGTTCATCGGCGGGAAGATCGAGCAGGCCGCCGCGGACCCGATCCGGACGGCGATCGGGATCGAGACCGGGCTGCTGCGGGAGTGGCTCGCCCGTTGAGCCCTCCCCTCTCCCGACTCATTGCACTCCAGCCACCCCCTGAGAGTGGCTGGAGTGCAATGAGTCGGAGTGGTCAGCCCATGTGGGGGTAGGTGTGCTGGGTCGGCGGCACGAAGTTCTCCTTGATCGAGCGCACCGACGTCCAGCGCAGGAGGTTCGCGGCCGAGCCGGCCTTGTCGTTGGTTCCCGAGGCGCGACCTCCACCGAACGGCTGCTGTCCGACGACCGCACCCGTCGGCTTGTCGTTGATGTAGAAGTTGCCCGCCGCGAAGCGCAGTCGGTGCAGGGCGTCGGCGACGACGGCGCGGTCCTGGGCGATGATCGCGCCGGTGAGGGCGTAGGGCGCGACCGATTCCATCTGCTCCAGCACCTTGGCGTACTGCCGGTCCGGGTAGACGTGCACCGCGAGGATCGGCCCGAAGTACTCGGTGGTGAACATCTCGTCGCTCGGGTCGGTGCTCTCGACGATCGTCGGCCGCACGAAGTAGCCCACGGAGTCGTCATAGGTGCCGCCGGCGACGACGTCGAGGTGGCTCGTCGCGTGGGCCCGGTCGATGGCCGCCTTGTGCTTGGCAAAGGCCCGGTCGTCGATGACGGCACCCATGAAGTTCGACAGGTCGGTGACGTCGCCCACCGACAGCCCGTTGGTGAGCTCGACGAGGTCCTTCTTGATGACCTTCCACACCGAGCGGGGCACGTAGGCGCGTGACGCGGCCGAGCACTTCTGGCCCTGGAACTCGAAGGCCCCTCGGATCAGGGCGGTGCGCAGCACGTCGGGGTCGGCGCTCGGGTGGGCCAGCACGAAGTCCTTGCCACCGGTCTCGCCGACGATCCGCGGGTAGTGCCGGTACCCGGTGAGGTTCGCGCCGATCTGCTGCCACAGGCCCTGGAACACCGCGGTCGACCCGGTGAAGTGCAGCCCCGCGAACTCGGGGTGCGCGAGGGCGACCTCGGAGACCTCGCGCCCGTGCCCGTTGACCATGTTGATGACGCCGGGCGGCATCCCGGCCTCTTCCAGAAGCTCCATCGTGAGCTGCGCGGCGAGCTGCTGCGAGTGCGAGGGCTTCCACACGACGGTGTTGCCCATCAGTGCCGGGGCGGTCGGCAGGTTGCCGGCGATCGCGGTGAAGTTGAACGGCGTCACCGCGTAGACGAAACCCTCGAGCGAGCGGTAGTCGCTGCGGTTCCACAGCCCTCGGGAGTTCGCCGGCGGCTGCTCCGCGATGATCTGTCGGGCGAAGTGGACGTTGAAGCGCCAGAAGTCGATCAGCTCGCACGCCGCGTCGATCTCGGCCTGGTATGCCGTCTTGCTCTGCCCCAGCATCGTCGCGGCGTTGATCTTCGCGCGCCACGGGCCGGCCAGCAGGTCAGCGGCCTTGAGCAGGATCGCCGCACGGTCGTCGAAGGCCATGTCCCGCCAGGCCGGAGCCGCAGCGACGGCGGCGTCGACGGCGGCGGCAGCCTCGGTCTTCGTGGCCCCGCGGGTCACGCCGAGCACCTTGGCGTGGGCGTGCGGCTGACGCACCTCGAGGCGAGGCCCCTTGCCCTCAACCCGCACCCCGCCGATGGTGTGCGGCAGGTCGTGCTTGGTGCCGGACAGCTCGACCAGGGCGACCTCGAGGGCCGCCCGCTCGGGACTGCCCGGGGCGTAGTCGAGGACGGTCTCGTTGATCGGGGCAGGGACGTGGGTCACGGCATCCATGGGTGGTGGCACTCCTTGGGTCGATTGACGCGTGGGGTCCCCACGCCGGGATCACCCCGCCACTCTCTCGCCCACCACGCCCGGGTGCAACCTCGCTCCCCCCGACGTCGCAGGGGTCAGGGGGTGTCGACGAGGTCGCGCACGTCAGCCAGTTCGGTGACGTCGTACCAGAGCAGGTCGGTCGGCTCGGTGTCGCCCGCCTCCTCGTCGATGTGGAACGACACGATCCGGCGACGCTCGAGGGGTGCCGCCACGTGGACCCGCGACGGCACGTCAGGTTCGGTCGGGTGGAGCACGAGGGCGACATCGACGTCGGCCGCGGCGATGACCCGCCGCACCGCACCGCCCTGCGTCAGCCCGCTCGCCTCCCTCGTGGCCGCCAGCCAGGCGGCGTGCTCGAGTTCCTCCTCGTCGACGACGAGACCGGTTCGTCCGAGCAGCGGGGTCACGGCGTGGGCGGCCAGCGGGGCCGGGCCCACGGGGCGACCCTCGGCCAGGTCGGCGAGGTCCGCCGACGTGAGCGGGAGGTAGATGCGGGCGAGCGGCATACGGGCTCCTCGGTGCGGCGCGGTGGTCGGTCAGCGGGTCTTGGGGCGGGGGGCCTCGAGCAGCTCGTGGAGCGAGTCGACGACACCGCGGCCGAGCACATCGGCATCCGGCATGGCATCGCGGTCGGCGTAGAGGCCGTAGTAGACACCACCGTCGTACGAGGTGAGCCCGATCGACAGGGCCTGACCCCGCGCGAGCGGCGTCACCGGGTAGGTGGAGACCATGCGGGCACCGGCCGCGTAGAGCGGCGTCTGCGGCCCGGGCACGTTGGTGATGACGACGTTGTAGAGGCGCTTGGAAACCACACCACCGAGGCGGGCGCCGAGGGCGTGCATCGTCGGAGGTGCGAAGCCACCGAGCCCGGCGAGGGTGTCGGCCGAGACGGCGCGCCGCGAGCCGCCCTCCATCTGCTGGCGCATCGAGAAGGCGATCTGGTGCAGGCGCATCGACGGCCCGGGCTCCCCCACCGGCAGGTCGACGAAGCACGCCGTCATCTGGGCGCCCGTCGGGGCGTCGGGGCCCTCGTGCACCGAGACCGGCACCATGGCGCGGATGGTCGTCCCGCCGTAGACGGCCTCGCCGCGGGTGAGCAGCCAGGACCGGAAGGCACCGGCGATCGTCGCGAGGATGACGTCGTTGATGGTGACCTCGTCGGCGAAGGCACCTTGGCCCAATCGGGTGCGGATCTTGCGGTAGTCGTCGAGGTCGGTGCCGATCATGACGTAGCGCCGCGCCCGCCCCACCGAGGCGTTGAGCGGCGACTCCGGCGCCGGCCGCGCGGAGACCCGCGCCAAGGTCGAGATGACCTCACCGGCGACCGAGGTCACCTTCCCGAGGGTCTTGCCGACGTCGGCGATGCCGTGCTGGACCGTCTCGACGACCTGGCTCGGGGTGCGAACCGCCTCGGCGACCGCTCCCACGACGAGTTCGACGCCGCTCGGCTCGGCGCGGGCACGCCACGTGGTGAGGACGCCGTCGCTCGCCGTGGGGTTTCCGTCGACGAGGACGTTGCCGATGTCCACGGCGCTGATGCCGTCGACGAGGCTGTGGTGGGTCTTGGTGATGATCGCGAACCGGTCCTCGGCCAGACCCTCGACGAGGTAGACCTCCCACAGGGGCCGGGTGCGGTCGAGGGGACGTGGCTGGATGCGCGCGACGAGCTCTTCGAGCTGTTCGTCCGAGCCCGGTCGCGGCAGGGCGCTGCGCCGCACGTGGTAGCTCATGTCGAAGTGCTTGTCGTCGACCCAGACCGGGTTGGCCAGCCCGCCGGGGACGGACTTGATCTTCTGCCGGTAGCGCGGGACGTGCGCGATCCGCTCGCTGATGAGGGTCACGAGGCTCTCGTAGTCGAAGCCGCCCTCGGGCGCGTCGAAGACCATCACCGAGCCGACGTGCATCGGCGTGGCCGCGTCCTCGAGGTGGAGGAACGAGGTGTCGAGGGAGCTGAGCCGGTCTACCACGGCCCTATCGTGTCAGACCGCCCGCCGCCGCCCGGGCAGGACGCTCGCGGTGGCACTGCCAACGGCGGCGCGCAGGCCCGAGGTCGGGGCCCGACGCCGCCCGCGGCGGCGGGGTCGTGCTGTCGACGGCATCCGTGGTTCGAGGTCGGCCGCCAGTCCCGCCAGGGCGGAGGTCAGCGCCCCTTGGGGTGCGACCTCGAGCAGGGAACGCCCCGAGAGCAGGGCCGCGTCACAGTCGTCGGGGGCCCACGGCAGGAACCGCACGGTCTCCATGCCGGCAAACCGGCTGAGGACGTCGGCGATCGAGCGTTCGGGTCTCGCCCCGGCCACCGACGCGCGGACCTTGTTCACGACGATGACGGGTCGTGGCGAGGGCAGCACCGCGACCTCCTGCACACCACGCACGAGCCGTTGCAGCCCGACCGGGTCGGCGGACCCGACGACGACGAGCTGGTCGGCCTGCTCGAGGGCGGTCAGGGTCGTGGCGTTTCGACGCGGGGCCACCGTGTCGTAGCTCAGCTCTTCGTCGTCCTCGAGGGCGAAGCCGACGTCGATGACGACGTGCTCGACGACCTGTCGGGCCAGGCGAAGGACGTCCTCCACCGCGGCCGCCCGCAGCTCGGGCCAGCGCTCGGCCTTGGGCAGCCCCGTGAGCACCCGCAGGCCGGGCACCACCTCGGGCGCGACCCGGGCCAGGCCGACCGCATCGAGCGAGCCCTGCTCGGAGGCCCGCGCCGCCGCGGCGACTCCCGGGGCCTCGTCGATCAGGCCGAGCACCTGGGCCACGCTGGCACCCCAGGTGTCGAGATCGACGAGCAGCGTGCGCACTCCCCCGGCGGCCAGCTGCGCCGCCAGCGTCACGGCCACGGTGGTGCGCCCCGGGGCACCCGTCGGGCCCCAGACCACGGTGATCGGAGTCGGCACGTGACCCTCGAAGCCGTCGTCGTGTCCAGCCGTGGGGTCGTGGCCGGCGCCGACGAGCCGCTGCCCAGCGTCGGGCACGGGGTTTCCTGCCTCGTCCACGCCCCACGGGCTCCCCGCGCCGCCGCCGTCGCTTCCCCCGCCGCCGTCGGAGCCGCCTGCTCCGCCCCCGCCGCCGGCCCGCCCCGTCCCCGAGGAGTTCAGGTCACCGGCCAACCCGCTCAGGGCGAGGGAGACGGCATCCGGCGATTCCCCCGGTGTGAGGAGCAACGTGACGCCGAGCTGGCGCAGCCTGCGCTCCCCCTCGTCGTCGCCGCGTGCCACGAGACCTGCGACGCGCACGCCGTGCCCGGCGAGGTGGCGCAGCGCATCACGATCGAGACCACGCAGGTCGGGTGAGACGACGGCGACGCGGGCGGCACCGGCGGCCCCGGCCGACAGCAGCTCGGCCACGTCGGCGCACCGCCGCACGAGCTCGAGGTCGGGGGCGGCCTCGAGCGCCCGGACGAACTCGGCCTCGTGGCGGTCGGTGAGGGCTGCGAGGACGCTGGTCACGGGGCGGCCGCCGCGGCGCCGCCGGGCACCGGAACGAGGGTGATCCGGGCACCGAGGTCGACATCGGCGACGAGGTCGCGCACGGCTTCTCGCGGCACCATCACCTGGACGGCACGGGATGCCGTCGCGCCCCCGAGGACGTCGTCCTCACCGGCAACGCGCACCACCGACACGCCTTCGAGCACCCGTTCGGGCCCGGCATACGTGGGGAGGCCGATCGTCGTGCCCTCCTTGGGGCGGTTGACGTACACGTCGACGACCGATCCGGCTGTCAGGGCCGAGGCGGACGTGGAGTCGACGAGGAGCGCGACGAGCTGCACCGTCACGGCATCCGACCTGCCGACGGCGGCCTGGGGGATGAGTTCGCCGGGGTGCAGGGCGCGCAGGGCCCAGGTGTCGTCGGGTAGGGGGCCGTCGGCGGGCAGGTAACCCACCGCGCCGTCGCCGAGCAGGACGTCCACCCGCACGACGTCGGCGGCCCTCAGCTGCTGCCCCGGCGCGACCTCACCCTTGGCCGCGTAGACGGGCACCCGGTCGTCGGCCCGGGCGACGACCACCGAGCCGAGCACCGTCGACAGCAGCACGAGGAGGACGCCGATGATCAGGCGTGAGTCGCGCCACGACGGGGGCCGCAGTCGGGACGCGGTGGTGGTCGGCAGATCGGTCATGGGCACCGATTGTGGTTGACCTGACCGCATCTCGCCTGTCGAGCGCAGCGCCCTGTGGACAACCCGCCGGAGCACCCACCCTGTGGATGGCACACTGACGACGTGGCCCGCCGTTTCCTCCCCCTGACCGAGGTGTCCGAGATCCTCGACATTTCGGCAGCACAGGCGTACGCGCTCGTGCGCAGCGGTGACCTGCCCGCCATCAAGGTCGGTGGCCGGGGTCAGTGGCGCGTCGAGACCGTCGAGCTCGAGGCCTACATCCAGCGCATGTACGCAGAGACACGCGAGCTCGTCTCGACCCGCTCCGACGTCACCGAGCAGGACGAGCACCGACCCTGATCGCCGGTCAGCGCCGCGACTCCACCAGCACCAACGCCTGGAAGGGCACGGTCGTCATGGCGGTCACGTTGCCCCGACGGCGCGGCACTCCCTCCGGGTGCTCGGCGAGGTCGAGGTGATCAGCCCCCACGGCATCGATCGTGCCGACGAGCACCGATCCCCCGGCCGCGGACCAGCCGAAACCGACACCTGAACCCGGCCCTGCTCCGGGGCCGACGCTGACGCCCGCCCCTGCGCTGGCACCCACTCCGGACAGGCTGATCGCCACCGTCGCCCGATCGCGCGAGAGCGCGCGCAGGGCGTACCCGAGCCCGAACCGGCGCGCGGCCCGGGCCGTCTCGACGCGGGCCCCGAGGGCGCTCACCGTGACCACGGCCGCGGTGGGAACGAGGTGCTCACGACCGGTCGCCGGGTCACGCAGCAGCACCCACCCGTCGCCGAGGTCAGCAATGTCACCCTGCACGTGCAGCCCGGCACCGAGCCCCAGCCGCACCGTCGACCCCACGGCGCCCGCCAGGCGGTCCGCCAACGTGACGAGCGCCCGCTCACGGCGGGTGCGTTCGGCCACCTCGTCGTCGAGTTCGCGCCGTTCCTCCGCCGCCAACTGCCCCTCGAGGTCTGCAAAGAGTCCCTCCCACCTCATGGCGCCACTGTAGGGATGTCCACAGCCGAGCACCCTCCGGTTGCGGGGCGCGCCGTCCCCACTTACCGTCATCCGCATGCAAACATCATCAAACAGCATCAAACCGATGGTCGTCGGGCTGCGGGGCACCCTCGGTCTCGGCGTCGCCCTGGCCCTCGCCGTGATGCTGTGGCGCCTCGTCGAACGCACGGTCGCGGCCGTCGGCGCCGGACGGCCGGCACAGGCTGATGAGCTGCTCATCGGCCTCACCGCGTCCCTCGCGCTCGCCTGCGTGCTGTGGCTCGCGCTGGGGCTGGTGCTCGGCCTGCTGGCCCAGGTGCCGGGTTCGCTCGGCCGGGTGGCTCTGGCCGTCGCGGAGGTCCTCACCCCCCGCCTCCTGCGACAGGGGGCGGGTTTCGTCCTCGGGGTCGGGGTCGTGGCGGGGCTCGCCCCGGGCACTGCGGTCGCCGAACCGCCATCACCGTCGAGCTCGATCTCCCAGGCCTGGAGCACCACTGCTGGGCCGGATGCCGTGTCCCCCTCCCTGCCCGACCCGGGCTTCCACTCCCTTCCGGACCCCTCGTGGGTCCCCGCCGCCCCGACGGTTCGGCCCCAGGCCGATGTGGGGCTCCTCAGCCGCGCACCGGCCGACACGGTCGACACCCGCCCCGATGTCGTGGTCCAGCGCGGAGACACCCTGTGGACCATCGCCGCGCGCCACCTCGGACCCGGTGCGTCGGACGCGGAGATCGCGCAGGCCTGGCCTGCGTGGTTCGACGCGAACCGTGGCGTCATCGGCGACGACCCCGATCTCATCCTCCCCGGCCAGGTCCTGCGCGCGCCCGAGGTGACGGTCCAGTGAGCGCCGCACCCGCCCGAGCCGCAGCGGCCCCTCCCGCCCGCCTGCGCGTGCTCCCCGAGCCACTCGCCCTCGACGAGGCGATGCGCCGATCACGACTGGCGCAGCAGGAGCGCCTCGCCGACGCCGGCTACGTCCAGGGGACTCTCGCGGTCTCCTTCGACACGGCACCTGACGACAGGCTGTTCGGCCCACAGCGCACGGCGCGCGACGACCTCCCCGACCCGGCCTGGTGGGCAGGTCGCATCACCCACGCCCTGATCGAGGTGATGACCGGGCTACGGCCCGCCCCTCAGGTCGTTCGGTGGACCTCCCCCGAGGTCTACGCCGTCGTCGCTCGACGCAGCGCCCTCGCGGCCAGGCGGGCAGCCGACCCCGGCGCTCGCACGAGACGCCAACGCCTCACCGTCGTCAGGGTGCGCGTGTGTGAACCCGTCAACGGGGTCGCCGAGGCCGCCGTGGTCCTCCAGCACGGGTCGAGGGTGCGTGCCGTGGCGCTGCGCCTCGAGGGCCAGGACGGCAAGTGGCGGGTCACCGCCCTCCAGATCGGCTGAGTGGGCCCAGCACCCGGAAGGTGCTCGGCGACGACGTGCCCGTGGCGCCGCGGCTACGACAAGCCCGCGGGCACCTTCGCGTCTGCGTCCGACTGCCCCTGTCGCGTGGGCAGGCTGCCGGTGCTGAACAGGGCGGCGATCGCCAGGACGGCGAGGGCTGCCAGGGCCGCACGAAGCCCCGCGATGCGCGACTGTGAGTTCTCCTCCATGATCGCCTGCGCGGTGTCGCCGGTGATCCCGGCCTTGCTGAGCGCCGCTTCCAGGTCGGAGTCGGGGATGAACTGGATGCCCCCGGCGAACTCGACCTGCGCCTTCGAGGTGAGCGTTTCCGGGATGGCGGGGTTGTCCTGGATGCCGGTGAAGAACGACGTCGTCAGCGCCGACACGAGGATGGCCCCCGCGAGGGCCGTGCCCACCGACGCACCGAGGTTGGTGAAGGTGTTCTGCAGGCCCCCCACCTCGGGGCTCTGCTCGTCGGGCACCGACGACACGGTGACCGCGCCGAGCTGCGAGGCCAGGGCGCCGATGCCCAGACCGGCCAGCAGCAGGGGCAGCGTGACGATCTCCGGCCCGGCGCCCAGTTCCAGTGCCCCCATGAGGCTCACGATGCCGGCCAGCAACCCGAGGAACCCGAAGCGCGCGACCCGCTGCGGGGACGCCTGCGGCCAGATCTTCGGCACTCCCACCGCGGCGAGCAGGAGCGTGATCGACAGTGGCAGGATCCGGATGCCGGTCTCGACGGCGCTCAGCCCGAGCGCCACGGAGAGGTAGAGGGGGACGCAGAAGAACAGCCCGGCCTGGAGCAGGAACTGGAAGAGGAACGCGGTGAGCCCGCCGCGCAGCACGGGGTTGCGCAGGATCGTCGGGTCGATGAGCACCGACTGGCCGGCCTCGACCCGGCGCTTCTCCCAGGCCGCGAAGACGAGCAGCACGAGGCCGCCGCCGAGCATGAGCCAGATCGTCGGGGACAACCCGATCCAGACCGGGGCACCCGGCTTGGGGTTGACGAACCCCCACGCCCCCGCGCGCAGGATGCCGAACACGACGAGGCCGAGCCCGAGGGCGGACAGGGCCGTCCCGCCGAGGTCGAGCCGGGCGTCACGATCGGATTCACCGTCGGCCATCCGGCCGGTCATCGCGAGGATGATGGCGACGATGACCACCTCCCCCGCGAACACCCAGCGCCACGAGGCGTAGGTCGTGAGCGCACCACCGATGAGCGGTCCGGCGGCGACGGCCACCGCACCGGCCGCGGCGACCAGGCCGTAGGCCCGGGGTCGGTCGGGTCGGTCGAAGTTCGTCGCGACGAGTGCGACGATCGCCGGCATGATCAGCGCGGCGCCGATCCCCTCGAGCAGCGACCAGCCGATGAGCAGCACGGCGAGGTTGGGAGCCAGCGAGGTGGTGAACGAGCCGACGCCGTAGATGACGCACCCGACCGCAAAGGCCTTCTTGCGCCCCAGGATGCTGCCGACCTTGCCGCCGGTGATCATCAGCGACGCCATGACGAGGGTGTAGAGCGTGATCGCCGTCTGGATGCCGGTGACGTCGGTTCCGATGTCGGAGGCCACCGTCGCGATCGACACGTTCATGACCGAGCTGTCGAGCGTCATGAGGAACTGTGAGGCCGCCAACGTGGCGAGGACCCCAGCGGAGGCTGCGGTGGCGGTGGCGGTGGCGGTTCCTGCGGAAGTACCCATGGGTGGCCCTCTGGTCAGGGGACGTCAGCCCGACGCCAGCCGCCGGGCCTCCCTAGGATGCCGCGCCCGGCATCCCTGGCGACTCGCCCACCGCGGGTGGCTGCGGGTCGGGACCGGCGGGCGTGCGGGGCCTCCAGTCATAGACGACCGAGGTGAAGAGCACGACGTCCTGCACCGAGCGCCGATGGGGGCTGACGACGCACCAGAACAGGCCGATCGGGAAGAACACGCAGAACCAGGCCCGGGCCAGCGCCCGCAGCGGCCCGAGCTTGCGGCCCCGCCGGCCTGCGACTCTGATGCCCATGACGTGCGCACCGTAGCTCCTGCCGAGCAGCCACCACGCCAGCCAGAGGTAGAGCGTCGCAACGACGAGGGCAACGGTGAGGCTCGCCAGGAAGGTGACCGCGGGGAACTCGAAGGTTCGCGGGTCGAGCATGAAGATGATCGCGCTGTAGCCGAGGTACATGGTGCACAGCACCACCGCGACCACGAGTGCGTCGATCGAGTTCGCCACGAAGCGGGTGACGATCCCGGCCGGGGTCCCCTGGAACCGCCTGGCCTCCCGCGGGATCGACGACAGCTCCGGTGCCGCGCCCTCCCCGGTCATGCGGGCCCTCCCGGCCGCTCAGGATGCCGCCTGCGGAACAGCGCCCGGTCGACGACCCGACTGAGGGCGTCATCGGCGGACACCCCCGTCATCCGCACCCCACGCACCGTCTCCGAGGCCATCGAGCCGGTGGAGTCACGGATGATGGCCGGCAGGTCGATGGCGTCGAGCACCTCCTCGACGATGCGCACGATGTCGATCCGCGCGATGACCCGGTCCAGGTCGGCACGGGCCACCACGGCATCCACGTCGAGGGTCGCCGCGATCGCATCCAGGTCGACCCGGTCCAGGATCGCCTCGATGTCCACCCTGGCCACCGCCGCGTCCAGGTCGGCACGGGCCACCACGGCATCCACGTCGAGGGTCGCCGCGATCGCATCCAGGTCCACGCGCGCCACTGCGGCATCCAGGTCCACCGATGCGACCAGGG
>NZ_DAORSO010000043.1:17777-18949 GCF_035443565.1 Ornithinibacter sp.
GCATCCAGGTCCACGCGCGCCACTGCGGCATCCAGGTCCACCGATGCGACCAGGGCGTCGAGGTCCACGTGCTCCCGGACCAGCCGGGTGAGGTCGATCCGCTCGACGACGGCCTCGACCAGGACCGGCGCCCAGGCGTCGAGGAGCACCTCGAACCGCCGGCGCAGGGCGACCTGCTCGGCCCGCCCGGTACGGGCCGCCTCCTCCAGGATCGTCGCGGGGTGCAGGCTCCGCGGCAGCAACGGGGGCCGCCACAGCAACCGGGTCACGGGTGCCGTGACCCGGTGTGCGGTGCGCACCGCGACGACAGCCGCGCCGACCGTCATCCCCGCGAGCCCCAGGGTCACGTCGAGGGCGCGCTGGGCGTCGGGTGATACCCGGGGCACGACGCGCGAGCCCGGTGACGTCCGCGCGTCTGCCACCGCCTGAACCCCTCTGTAGGAGATCTGCTGAGGGAAAGGTACTCGACCGTGGCCCGCCGTGAATCACCCCACGTGGGTGACCTCGAAGCGAACCGACGACGCCGCCGGGGCAGATCTGACCAGCTGGTCAGATCTGCCCCGGCGTCAGTGGTCGGTGCGGGCCGTCAGCGACGACCGTGGCACATCTTGAACTTCTTCCCCGACCCACACGGGCAGGGGCTGTTCTTCGGCGTCGTCCTGAGCTGGTCGTCGGTCAGGGCACTCGCGGATGCCGGTGACCTCTCGTCGCGCTCCTCGACCCCACCGCTCTCGCTCGGCGCCGTGTAGTGCAGGGCCCCGGTGCGGGGACGGCCGACGCCGACGCCTGAGACCTCGACCTTCGGGGCAGCCTCGGCGGCCGCGGCACCCGACGTGTCCTGGACACCGTCCGCCGGCGCACCGCCCGACGACGCGGCCACGGCATCCGGCACGTCGTCCTGCACGGGGCTCGGCGCGGCATCTGAATCAGCCGTCGCACCGCCGCCCGCGAGCCCACCGAACATCTCGGAGACGTGCACGGGTGCCACCGCGGGGGCGGCCTCGGCCGGCTGGTCGACCTGGACGTCAACGTGGAACAGCAGCCCGACGGACTCCTCCTTGACGGCCTCGTTCATGGTGTTCCACAGGGCGAAGCCCTCGCGCTGGTACTCCACGAGCGGGTCGCGCTGGGCCATCGCGCGCAGGCCGATGCCCTCCTTGAGGTAGTCCATC
>NZ_DAORSO010000044.1:0-1304 GCF_035443565.1 Ornithinibacter sp.
GCCGAGGCCGACACCTGGACGCACTACTCGTCGACCGCCGGTGCCGCCAAGGAGGTCACGGCCGACAACGGCTTCGCCGCCCTCGGTGTCCCCGCTGTGCTCGTCGAGCGCCTCGCTCGTGACGGCATCGCCGACCCGTTCCCCATCCAGGAGGCGACGATCCCCGACGCCATCGCAGGTCGCGACGTCCTCGGGCGTGGTCGCACCGGCTCGGGCAAGACGCTCGCCTTCGGTCTGTCGATGATCACCCGCCTGGCCGACGGCAGCCGGCCGCAGAGCAAGCGCCCGCGCTCGCTGATCCTCGTCCCGACCCGTGAGCTGGCCATGCAGGTCAGCGACGCCCTCGAGCCGTTCGTCCACGTGACCGGTCTGCGCCACAAGCTCGTCGCCGGCGGTCTGTCCTACGAGCCCCAGATCAAGGCGCTCGCCAAGGGTCTGGACATCCTCGTCGCGACCCCGGGCCGGCTCGCCGACCTCATGGAGCGTGGCGCTGTCGACCTCAGCGCGGTGGAGATCGCGGTGCTCGACGAGGCCGACCACATGGCCGACATGGGCTTCCTGCCCGAGGTCACGGCGATCCTCGACACCATCCCGCAGGGCGGTCAGCGGCTGCTCTTCTCCGCCACGCTCGACAAGGGCATCGACACCCTCGTCGACCGCTACCTCGTCGACCCGGTCACCCACTCGACCGACGACGCGCAGGCGTCCGTGACGACGATGAGCCACCACGTGCTCCTCATCGACCCCCAGGACAAGAAGGCCATGACGGCCGAGCTCGCCGGTCGCGGTGGGCGGGTCATCGTCTTCGCTCGCACCCAGCTCGGTTCCGACCGCATCGCCGGCGAGCTGCGCGAGCGGGGCGTGCTTGCGGCATCCCTGCACGGTGGTCTGTCGCAGGCCGTGCGCAACCGCGTGCTGGGCGCCTTCCGTGACGGCTCGATGAACGTCCTCGTCGCGACCGATGTCGCCGCGCGCGGCATCCACGTCGACGACGTCGGCATGGTCGTCCAGGTCGACCCGCCGACCGACCACAAGGACTACCTGCATCGTGCCGGGCGCACCGCCCGGGCTGGGGAGGAGGGCGCGGTCGTCATGCTCGCCCTGCCTCACCAGCGCAAGATGGTCACCCGGATCATCGAGGGTGCCGGCGCCGAGGCCAAGACCGCCAAGGTCGCCCCCGGTGACGCGACGGTCCAGGCCATGGGTGGTCGCGCACCGAGCGGTGTGCCGGTGCCGGATGCCGTGTGGCGACCGATCCTCGAAGGCGGCAAGAACGGTGGTCGCCGTGGCGGTGGTCGTCCGGG
>NZ_DAORSO010000044.1:1404-5906 GCF_035443565.1 Ornithinibacter sp.
ACACCACGGGCAAGCTCCTCGTCGCAACCCCGCAGATCGAGGAGGGCGTGTTCGCACGCTCCGTCGTCCTCGTGCTCCATCACGATGACGACGGCGCCCAGGGGTTGGTGCTCAACCGGCCCGTCGACGCCGACATCGACGCGGTGCTGCCCGGGTGGGAGGCCCACGCCAGTTCTCCGGCCAAGGTCTTCCAGGGCGGGCCCGTGCAGCTCGACTCGGCGCTCGGCCTGGCCGTCGTCCCCGGGGACGCGCCCGCTCCCTCGGGCGTTCGCCGGTTGTTCGGCTCGGTGGCGTTGGTCGACCTCGACGCCCAGCCATCGCTCGTCGTGCCGGCGGTCGCTGGTCTGCGGATCTTCGCCGGGTATGCCGGGTGGTCTCCGGGGCAGCTCGAGGACGAGATCAGGACCGGTTCGTGGTTCGTCGTCGACAGCGAGAGCGGCGACGTCTTCACCGACGAGCCGGCCGGTCTCTGGCAGCGCGTCCTGCGACGTCAGGGCGATCCGTTGCGCTGGGTCGCCTGGTACCCGCGCGACCCGTCGCTGAACTGACCCCGCTACTCGATGGCGTACGGATTCAGGATCTGCCGGCCCATGAGCCGGGAGGCCTCCTCCGTCGTCAAGCGCGCCTGATCCGCACAGTCGCGGTAGGAATTTCGGATGCCGTTCACGACCTCGTCGAGGATGTTGCGGGCCGCGCGCTGGCTGAGGAGGTAGGTGGGTGCTGACTCCAGCAGCAGGGTCAGTCTCGCCGCACGTTGCCCGTTCGGACCGAAGGCCATTGCCTGATTCGCTTCACGGCCCGATCGTGGCTGCGGGCAGAGGTCGTAGGCCGGCGTCAGCGCCAAGGTGTGGCCATCCCAGAACGCCGCGTGATTGCGGGCGTGGTCATCGGTGTTGCCGATGCAGATGTTGACCGCGATCCGGCGGAACAGTTCCGCGAGCGTGCCGGCGGGGTCGCTGAACCGTGCCCTCACGACATCGGCGACGTCGGTGTAGGTCGCGTATCGACCCATCATCTCGTCCAGGCCAAGGATGGTGAGAACCGACACCATCTGCCGTCGTTCGCCGGCCATCGTCGTGCGATCGAAGCGCTCCACGAGCAGCACGTCCCTGCCGAGGGACCGGGTGACGTCGACGTTCGGAACTCGAACGCCGGCGGCCCTGGCCAAGAGCATCCCGAGGGCCTCCGCCTTCACCACGGGGTATGTGTCGCTCGCGGACGAGAACTTCGCGACGAGGTGTCGTTTGCCGTCGCTGATCAGCGCCTTGGGTCGGGCCCCACCGATCGACGTTCCCCGGACCAAGGCCTCGCCGAGCTCCTCCGGGAGTGCCTCGCCGGCGTCCAGCGCTTGGGCAGCAGACACCAGCTGGTCGAGCGTCGCTTCACCTCCGCGGTGGACGTAGACGTCGGGGCGCGACTGGAAGTCCAAGGCGCCGATGCGGTTTGATCCCGACTCAAGCAGGTACGTCAACGGCCCGAGGTCGCCGGTGTCGGAGTGCCGCGTCAGATGTCCCGTGCGACGCGCCAGGATCACCCGCTGACCCCAGGAGTCGGGCCCCGCATCACGGATGGCGGAGGGCAGACTCAGGCCGGGCAGTGGCTCGATGCGGCCGGGGCGGAGGGGCAGCTCTGGGAGGTAGAGCGCAATGGCGTCGCTGCGGTTGAGGTAGGAACGCCCGTAGGTGAAGGTGACGATGCCGTTGCTCTGGGCCTCGAGCAGCCCTGCCACGACTGGATCCGTCGCGCCCGGAAGCCAAATCCAGACGTATGCCTCGCGCGGTTCAGAAGTCGTCACGGACCGGCTCCTCGCGTGGTCGGACTCTCGTGGGGAGCAACGCCAACGTCTCGCGCCCGTGACGCACCTCGGCCACGAGGGAAGGTTCGTCGCGCCCGAACAGGGTGACGCCGCACAGGACTGCGGCCTCCAACGCCGTGCCCAGTGCCACGGTTGGGGCGCCCCTCTCGATCTTGGTGATCGTCACGGGGTGTACCCCGACCCGCTCGGCCAACTCGGCGACCGTCCACCCTCTTTCGCGGCGTCCCTTGGCGACCTGCTGGCCGAGCAGCTCCGCTGCCAGCACGGTCGGGGCGCTGTAGGGCAGGGCGTGCTTTGCCACCGTAGCCTCCTTAAAAACACTCTTAGAGCGCTAAGAGTACCTTTGAATGTTTCGTATCGCCACGGGTGGGGCGGGTAGGGGCAGTGACATGGCCCGGCGGGCAGCCGCCTCAGCTCCCGACTCCGGACGGGTGGGCGCATACACTCGGCGCCATGAGCGAGACGATGCCGCCCCTTGACGACCCGAACGCTCCGGCCGGGCAGCCAGCGACCCGCACCGCCGTGCTCGAGCGCACCGAGGCCGTGCCCCAGGTCGCCGAACCCGGTGACCACGAGCGCTTCTCGCACTACGTGCGCAAGGAGAAGATCCTCGAGAGCGCCCTGTCCGGCGAGCCGGTCACCGCCCTGTGCGGCAAGGTCTGGGTGCCCGGGCGCGACCCCAAGAAGTTCCCGGTGTGCCCCACCTGCCAGGAGATCTACGACGGTCTGCGCGCCCCCCAGGACGGCGACAAGTAGGCGGCATCCGCCCTCTCCCTCCCTGCGAGAAGCCGCCTCGACCACCAGAACACGGCGTGTCGCCCGGCCTGTCGCAGGGAATGTCGGCAAGGGCGGGGTGGTGCCAGCGGTGAGGCTGTCGAGCGGTTAGGGTTGCCGTCGCCCATGAGTACCTCTGCCGCCGGACACCTGTCACCCGCCTTCCCCGAGCGGGCGGCGTGGGGAACCGCTTCGAAGCTGCGCGCCTGGCAGGAAGAGGCGCTGGCCAGCTACCTGCGCAGCGAGAGCCGCGACTTCCTCGCCGTCGCCACCCCCGGCGCCGGCAAGACCACGTACGCCCTGCGGGTCGCGACCGAACTGCTCGACCGCGGCATCATCCGGGCGGTCACCGTCGTCGCCCCCACCGAGCACCTGAAGACCCAGTGGGCGGATGCCGCGGCGCGCGTGGGCGTCCACCTCAACCCCGCGTTCTCCAACTCCAGCGGGGTGCAGTCCCACGAGTACCACGGTGTCGCGCTCACCTATGCGCAGGTCGCCGCCAACCCGGCGTTGCACCGCCGCCGCACGATCGACACCCCGACCCTGGTGATCCTCGACGAGATCCACCACGGCGGGGACGCGAAGTCGTGGGGCGACGGCATCCGTGAGGCCTTCGAGCCAGCCACCCGCCGCCTGTCGCTGACCGGCACGCCGTTTCGTTCCGACACGAGCCCCATCCCGTTCGTGCGCTACGAGATGGGTGAGGACGGCATCCTGCGCTCGGCCTCGGACCACACCTACGGCTACGCGGAGGCGTTGCGCGACGGGGTCGTGCGGCCCGTGCTCTTCCTCGCCTACGGCGGCGCGATGCGGTGGCGCACCAAGGCCGGCGACGAGGTCTCGGCACGCCTGGGTGAACCCCTCACCAAGGACCTCACCGCGCAGGCCTGGCGCACCGCGCTCGACCCCAAGGGGGAGTGGGTGCCCTCGGTGCTCGCTGCCGCAGACAAGCGCCTGAGCGAGGTGCGCCGCCACGTGCCGGATGCCGGTGGGCTGGTGATCGCGTCGAACCAGACGGCCGCTCGCGCGTACGCCAAGCTGCTCCAGGGCATCACCGGCGTGGCGCCCACCGTGGTGCTCTCCGACGATGCCGGGGCGAGCACCCGCATCGAGAAGTTCGCGGCCGACACCTCACGGTGGATGGTGGCCGTGCGGATGGTGTCCGAAGGTGTCGACGTGCCGCGCCTGTGCGTGGGCGTCTATGCCACGTCGACCTCGACGCCGCTGTACTTCGCGCAGGCCGTCGGACGCTTCGTGCGGGCCCGCAAGCGGGGTGAGACGGCCTCGGTGTTCCTGCCCTCGGTGCCGGTGATCCTCAGCCACGCAGCCGCCATGGAGGTCGAGCGCGACCACGCCCTCGATCGCAAGACCACCGCCGAGGGTGAGGCGTCGCTCTGGGCGGAGGAGGAGGGCCTGCTCGCCGCGGCGAACCGCACCGAGACCGAGGCCGACCTCGAGGACAGCTCCTTCGAGGCGCTGGAGTCCGACGCGCACTTCGACCACGTGCTCTTCGACGCCCAGCAGTTCGGCCTGCACGCGGCCGTGGGCTCGCAGGAGGAGCAGGACTACCTCGGGCTCCCGGGCCTGCTGGAGCCCGAACAGGTGACGACCCTGCTCAACGAGCGGCAGGCACGCCAGTCCAAGTCGGCCACCCGCCGAGGTGGGGCGCCAGCGGGAGGTGCAGCGACGGCATCCGGCCCGTCGGTGGTCTCTGCGCACCGCGCGCTGGCCTCTCAGCGCAAGGAGCTGAACAAGCTCGTGGCGGCGTACTCGTCGAAGACGGGGGCGGCGCACGCGGCCATCCACATGGACCTGCGCCGCACGTGTGGCGGCCCCGAGCTCGCGTCGGCGACGAGTGAGCAGGTCACCGAGCGGATCGACCGGATCAGGCGCTGGTTCGTCGGCCGCCGCT
>NZ_DAORSO010000044.1:6006-18781 GCF_035443565.1 Ornithinibacter sp.
GAGCAGGTCACCGAGCGGATCGACCGGATCAGGCGCTGGTTCGTCGGCCGCCGCTAGGAGTCCTTGGATGCTGCCGCTGCCTCGACGAGGGGGCCGGTGCGGTGGTCCAGGTGGGTCACCAGGCAGATCGCCGTGTTCGCGCGCAGGACGTGCGTGTCGTCGATGATCTCGTCGATGACCCGGCCGAGGTCGGCGTTGTCGCGGGCGACGATGCGCACGATGAGGTCGCCGACGCCGGTGATCGAGTGGATCTCGAGCACCTCGGGGATCGCGGACAGGTGCGCCACGACGGGGGCATGACCCTGCCGCTGCCGGATCTCGAGCGTGCAGAACGCTGTCACGGGATAGCCCAGGGCCTCGGAACTGACGTGGGGCGCGTAGGAGGTGATGACTCCGCGTTCCTCGAGCCGGTCGAGCCGAGCCTGCACCGTGCCCCGCGCGACGCCCAGCGTCCTGGAGGCGCCGAGCACGCCGACATGGGGTTGCTCGGTGAACAGGGCGATGAGGCGGGCGTCGAGATCGTCGATCCCTGTCTGTCGGGGCATGGTCACATTGTTCGGGTTGACCCCCTGTCAGGGCAACACCATGCGCACCCTGACCAGCCAGGAGGCGCACCGTTGCACACCGCTGCCCACAGGCCCCACAGTGATCGGATGACTGACACGACCATGACGCCTGCCAGCCACATCGACCTCACCGAGCAGGAGCGCCAGGCCGGCCTGGACCTGCAGCAGCTCAAGCAGCTCGTCGGCCTCGTCGACTACGACGAGCAGCAGGACCCCTTCCCGGTGACCGGGTGGGACGCGCTCGTCTTCGTCGTCGGCAATGCCACCCAGGCAGCGCACTACTACCAGAGCGCCTGGGGCATGGAGCTCGTCGCCTACGCCGGCCCCGAGCACGGTCAGCGCGACCACAAGGCGTTCGTCCTGAAGTCGGGGTCGATCCGCTTCGTGCTCAAGGGTGCGGTCAGCCCGGACAGCCCGCTCATCGCCCACCACGCCGCCCACGGTGACGGGGTCGTCGACATCTCCCTCGAGGTGCCCGACGTCGACCGCTGCATCGAGCAGGCCCGCCGCGCCGGCGCCACCATCCTCCAGGAGCCCGAGACGGTCAGCGACGAGCACGGCAGCGTGCGCATCGCGGCGATCGCGACCTACGGCGAGACCCGCCACACCCTCGTCCAGCGCGCCGTCGACGGCGTGACGTATGCCGGCCCGTACCTCCCCGGGTACGTCGCCGCCACCTCCTCGTACGTCAAGCGCGACGGCGCCCCCAAGCGGCTGTTCCAGGCGCTCGACCACGTCGTCGGCAACGTCGAGCTCGGCAAGATGGACGAGTGGGTCGGGTTCTACAACAAGGTCATGGGCTTCGTGAACATGGCCGAGTTCATCGGTGACGACATCGCCACCGACTACTCCGCGCTGATGTCCAAGGTCGTCGCCAACGGCAACCACCGGGTGAAGTTCCCCCTCAACGAGCCCGCGATCGCGGCCCGCAAGAGCCAGATCGACGAGTACCTCGAGTTCTACGCCGGCCCCGGCGCCCAGCACCTGGCGCTGGCGACGAACGACATCGTGCGCACCGTCGACGAGCTGCGCAAGGAGGGTGTGGAGTTCCTCGACACCCCCGACGCGTACTACGACGACCCCGAGCTGCGCGCCCGCATCGGTGAGGTGCGCGTGCCGATCGAGGACCTCAAGTCGCGCGGCATCCTCGTGGACCGTGACGAGGACGGCTACCTGCTCCAGATCTTCACCCGCCCCCTCGGCGACCGCCCGACGGTGTTCTTCGAGATCATCGAGCGGCACGGCTCGCTCGGCTTCGGCAAGGGCAACTTCAAGGCCCTGTTCGAGTCGATCGAGCGCGAGCAGGAGCGCCGCGGCAACCTCTGACCGAGGCGGTGCACCGGTTGGGTGTGTGCCGTGTCCGGGAGTCATCGCACGCGTGAGACCCTGAGGCCATGAGCGAGACCCCTTCCGGACCCGGCTGGTACGACGACCCCGACGACGCCTCCCAGCTGCGCTACTTCGACGGCGTGGTGTGGAGTTCGCACACCACGCCGCGCAAGTCACCGACGATCGACGACTCGGTGATCGGCCGTGGTGCGCAGCAGCCGGACGGCGCAGGCCTGCAGGGCGGGTGGGTTCACCCCGGCGCGACCCAGCCGGGTGCGGCCCAGCAGGGCGGGCCCCAGGGTCCCGGGCAGGGTGGCTGGTCGGGACCGGGCTACGGGGGCGGTCAGGGATACGGCGCTGGGCCGGCCTACGGCGGTTACGGCGCGGCCTACGCGCAGCGCCGTGACGTGCTTCCTGACGGTGCGGTGCTCGCCCAGTGGTGGCGGCGCCTGCTGGCCCGCATCCTCGACAGCTTCATCACGAGCATCGTGGCGCTGGTCGTGGCCATCCCGTGGCTCGGGCCCATGTTCGCGGCCGTCACCGACTTCGTCGACGCCACCGTGGCCGCGGCAGAGGCGGGTGGCGCGATGCCCGACCAGAACGCCTACATCACCGAGATGCTGACGGCCAGTCTCCCGATCACGATCGTCAGCCTCTTCGTGGGCCTGCTCTACGAGACGGTCTTCCTCGTCTGGCGGGGTGCCACCCCCGGCAAGATGGCGCTGGGCACGGTGGTCCGTCGCGTCGGATCACCGGGCAAGCTCACCGTGGTGGATGCCATCAAGCGTCAGCTCATCGGGCTCGCCACCGCCGCCGTCGGTGTCCTGCCGGTCGTGGGGCTGCTGGGCTCGATCGTCAGCATCCTCGACCCCGCGTGGCTGCTCTGGGACCCCAAGCGTCAGACCCTGCACGACAAGCTGGCAGACACGGTGGTCGTCCTCAAGCCGCGCTGAGCCTCGGCGGGCACCGCCATCGGCCCTGATCTCAGCGGGCGGCGAGCACCGTCCCGGTGCACTCGCCGAGCCCGATGAGCGCACCGTCCGGCCCCGGGGCGACGGCCCGCAGGGTCACGGTGTCGCCGTCCTCGAGGAAGGTCCGCTGTGACCCGTCGGCCAGCGTGATCGGCTCCGTCCCGCTCCACGACAGCTCCAGGAAGCTGCCGCGGGTGTCCTTCTCCTCGCCCGAGATCGTGCCCGACCCGAACAGGTCTCCGGTGCGCACACTCGCCCCGTTGACCGTCATGTGGGCGAGCATCTGCGCCGGCGACCAGTACATGTCGCGGAACTGCGGCCTCGCGACGACGGTGCCGTTCCACTCGACCTCGAGGCTGATGTCGAGCCCGTATGCCGTGCCGGCGCCGTCCGCGGTCGGCTCACCGCGCAGGTAGGGCAGCGGTTCGGGGTCCTGCCCGGGCAGCGGCACGTGAGCCGCGCCCAGGGCGTCCATCGTGACCACCCAGGGGGAGATCGACGTCGCGAACGACTTGCCGAGGAAGGGCCCGAGCGGCACGTACTCCCACGCCTGGAGGTCCCGAGCCGACCAGTCGTTGAGGATGACGACACCGAACAGGTGCTCCCCGGCATCCGCGAGAGGCACGGGTTCGCCGAGGCGCGACGCGCCGCCGACGACGAAGCCGAGCTCGGCCTCGATGTCCAGGCGAGCCGACGGCCCGAACACCGGCGCCGGCTCGGTGGGGGGCTTTCGCTGGCCGCAGGGGCGCACGATGTCGGTGCCCGAGACGACGACCGTGCCGGAGCGGCCGTGGTAGCCGATCGGCAGGTGCTTCCAGTTCGGGGTGAGCGGTTCGGAGTCGGGCCGGAACATCCGGCCGACGTTCGTCGCGTGGTGCTCGCTGGCGTAGAAGTCGACGTAGTCGGCGACCTCGATCGGCAGGTGCATCGTCACCTCGGCCACCGGCACGAGGTGGGACTCGACGCAGTCGCGGTGGGCCTCGTTGGTCAGCTGCTCGGTGAGCCACTCACGGGCCGCCGTCCACGCGGACCGGCCCTGGGCGAGGAACGGGTTGAGCGAGCCCGCCCGCCACACCGCGCCGGACTCCATGCCCGCCTGCTCGGCGCACGCGGCGACGTCGAGCACGTGCTCGCCCACGCGAACCCCCACGCGTGGCTGAGCGCCGTCGGTCGAGAAGACGCCGTAGGGGAGGTTGTGGATGCCGTAGGGGTGGTCGGCGGGCAGGTCGAGCCAGGTCATCGCTCAGTCCTTCGTCAGCAGGTTCAGGGCGGTCAGTTCGTCGATCGGGTCGGTCACGGTGCAGCAACCGTAGGCCGTGAAGGCGGCGCGCACCCGCGTCGCCGTCTCGGGCGTCCACGCGCCGACGAGGGCGGCCAGGGCCTGCGCATCGCGCACGGCGAGCAGCCCGGCGACCTCGTCGTGCCCGGCGCCGTCGAGCGCGGCAGCCGTCGCGAGCAGGACGTTGAGGATGCCGTGGTTCTCCTCGGCCACACCCCCCACCTCGTAGGTGCCTCGAGCGGCATGGTGCAGGCCCCCGGTGAGCTTGAAAGGCACCTGGGGCGCCATGGAGCGCAGCACCTCGGCCAGCTCGGCCTCGTCCGGCCACGCCCAGGCCGGCGTCGGCCCGGTGCGGAACTTCGCGACGACGGGGTGGCCGGCCTCGCACGCGGCACGGATCTCGGTGATGGCCCGCGGCTGATCGGCACCCCGGGGGATCTCGACGGCGAGCGGCAGCGCTCCTGCGAGGGCCTGCACCCACCCGTCGAACCACCCGACCTCGGCGCCGGCGACCTGCACTCGTGGGTCGTCGAGCAGCAGGTCCCGGGCCGCCGGCACCAGCGCGGGGTCCGCACCGGGGCGCGCGATGAGCACGACCTCAAACGGCTCGGATGCCGCCCGCCCACCATCGGTGGTCGGCTCGCCGTCGAGAACGGACACCAGGTCGGCAGCACTGGCAGCCGGGACGAGCAGGGGTCCCACACAGCCGGCGTACCCGGAGGTGAGGTGGGCGCGGTGGTGCGCCACGGCATCCGGCAGTGTGGCGTTCCCGGGAGGGAACACGGCGGCGTCGTCGATCAGGTCGCGGAACACGCTGCTGGTCGTCGAGGGCATGGTGCTCACGGTACCGAGCCGCCCTGACCGGGCGTAGCCTGCGGGGGAGACACCAGGGACCTCGAAGGAGTGGACGGCAGCAGTGGCGCACTACCAGGCAATGGGCAGCATCCCCCCGAAGCGGCACACCCAGCACCGGCGGCCCGCAAAGCGCGGCCAGGTGGGTGAGCTGTACTCCGAGGAGCTCATGGGTGAGGAGGGGTTCTCCTCGGACTCCAGCCTGCTCTACCACCGCAACATCCCCTCGGCGGTGGCCGAGTACCGGGTCTGGAACGTCGGTGACCTCGCGACGACGCCCAACCACCCGCTGCTTCCGCTGCACCTGAAGCCCCACGACCTGTTCCCCGCGTCAGTGGTCAAGGACACCGACGTCGTCACCGGCCGTCGACTCCTGCTCGGCAACGGCGACGTGCGACTGTCGTATGCCGTCGCGGGCGCGCCGAGTCCGTGGTACCGCAACGGCATCGGCGACGAGTGCGTGTACGTCGAGCGCGGCCGGGCCCGTGTCGAGACCGTGTTCGGCGCGTTCGAGGTGGGGGAGGGCGACTACGTCATCCTGCCGCGGGCGACGACGCACCGGTGGATCCCCAAGAAGTCCGCCAAGGACCCGCTGCGCACCATCGTCATCGAGGCGAGCAGCCACATCGCACCGCCGAAGCGCTACCTGAGCAAGTACGGCCAGTTCCTCGAGCACAGCCCGTTCTGCGAGCGGGACCTGCGTGGTCCGCAGGGCCCGCTGCTCGCCGAGGACATCGGTGAGGACCCCGACGCGCACACCGAGGTCTACATCAAGCACCGCGGAGGTGGCCCGGCGAGCAGCGGCGGCATCGTCGGCACCGTGCACGTCGTGCCGTTCCACCCGCTCGACGTCGTCGGCTGGGACGGCTGCCTCTACCCGTACGTGTTCAACGTGCGCGACTACGAGCCGATCACCGGGCGCATCCACCAGCCACCGCCGGCGCACCAGGTCTTCGAGGGCTGGAACTTCGTCATCTGCAACTTCGTGCCGCGCAAGGTCGACTACCACCCCCTGGCGATCCCCGTGCCGTACTACCACTCCAACGTCGACAGCGACGAGGTGATGTTCTACGTCGACGGCGACTACGAGGCCCGCAAGGGGTCGGGCATCGCCAAGGGCTCGATCTCCCTGCACCCCGGGGGGCACGCCCACGGACCCCAGCCCGGCGCGGCCGAGGCGTCGATCGGCAAGGAGTCCTTCGACGAGCTCGCCGTCATGGTCGACACCTTCCGCCCGTTGGAGATCGGTGAGGGTGGCCGGGCCTGCGACGACGGCGTGTACGCCGGGTCGTGGAACCGCCCCCGCGCCTGAGTGTGGCGCGAGGGTAGGCTGGCCGCTCATCTCGGCCCCGTCGCGTGCGTGGCCCGCACCGCAGGAGGGGCCACCGCGTGAGTGACGTGCTGACCCTGCACGGGCTGGGGTGCTCGGTCGAGGTCCGGTGCTCCGGTGACGCGGCCGCCCCCCTGCTGGAGGCATTGCGGGCGGCGTGGTCACGGTGCCTCGTCGCCGACGGCCGCGTCGAGCCCCGGGCGGCCAACCCGGTCGAGGCGCGGCTCGACGACGAGGGTGACCTCGCCCACCGGCTCATGGCCACGACCCAGACGGTGACCCGGGCGCTGATCGCCGCCCAGGCGGGGCACCTGCTCATGGTGCACGCCGGAGCGGTCAGCCACCCGCTGACCGGGGTCAGCCTCGTCTACGTCGCTCCCGGCGGCACGGGCAAGACCACGCTGAGCCGGCGCCTCGGGCAGTCGTACGGCTACCTCACCGACGAGACCGTCGGCATGGATGCCGACGGCCGGATCCTGCCCTACCCCAAGCCGCTGTCGGTGCGTCGGCAGGAGCAGCCGGGCGTCAAGGACGAGCTGTCGCCCGACGCCCTCGGCCTGCTCGCCGCGCCGCCGGCGCCGGTGGCGTCCAGGGTCGTGCTGCTGGCCCGGGACCCTGCCGCCACGGCCGCCGACGTCGAGGAGGTGCCCTTCATGGATGCCGTGTTCGCCCTCACCGAGCAGTCGTCCTCGCTGGCCGCGCTGCCACGGCCACTGCACCGGATGGCCGACTTCATCGACGCGGCCGGCCCCGTGCTGCGCCTTCGCTACGCCGAGGCCGCCGACCTCGACGGCACGGTGACCGCCCTGCTGGGTGGTGCGGCATGAAGGTGCAGCGCTGCCCCGTCGACGACCTGCTGACCCGCGACGGCGAGACCGCCGTGCTCGCCCACGGCAAGGCACTGCGGCTCAGCGCCGTCGCCGTCGCGATCTACGACCTCACCGAGCACGAGATCGAGGTGGAGTCCCTCGCCGAGGCCCTGGAGTCCCAGGTGGGAGCCCCTGCGGACCGCTCGACCCTGGAGGCGACCGAGGCGGCGGTCGCGATGATGGTGCGCCACGGCATCCTCACGCGGTCCTCACGCTGAGCACCGCGAAGGTGCGGCCTATCCTTGCGAGGTGTCGCTCGCACCCGTCACGCAGGAGGTCACCGCCACCGGCGGTGACCTCGCCCCCGACCTGCCGTGGATCACGATCGTGTGGAACGACCCGGTCAACCTCATGTCGTACGTGACCTACGTGCTGCAGAGCCACTTCGGCTACTCCCGGGCCAAGGCGGAGAAGCTGATGATGGACGTGCACACCCAGGGACGCGCCGTCGTCGCGAACGGCACCCGGGAGGCCATGGAGGCCGACACCGAGGCGCTCCAGGGCTACGGCCTCTGGGCGACGTTCCAGAAGGACTCCTGATGGCGCGGGGGTTCCGCCGCAAGGGGCGGGGGAGGGCCGCGTCCTACGTCGCACGCCTCGACCCGCTCGAGCGGGCGACCGTCGCCGGGCTGATGGAGCAGGTGCACGACCTGCTCGAGCCACCGCCGACGACGACCGTCGGGCCCGGGTCGGAGGGGCCGGTGGACGAGTTCGCCGCGATCGTCGCCGGGCTGGGGATGGGTGTCACCGTCGCGGCCGAGGACCAGGCCGACCTCGTGGCCTCCGGGGCCGGCCGCGACCCCGCGCTCGACCGCCTGCTGCCGACGGCCAACCTCCAGGACGACGAGGCCGCGGCGGAGTTCCGCCGGCTCACCGAGACCGGGTTGCGCCAGCGCAAGGCAGCAGGCCTCGCGCTGGCGGCGAGCCTGCTCCGTGCCGAGGACAAGGTCGTGCTGGACGAGGCCTCGGCGCGTGCCTTCCTCACCGCGCTCACCGATGTCCGGCTCGTCCTCGGCGAGCGGATGGGCCTGCGCACCGACGAGGACCTCGAGGCCCTCGAGGCGGCGGCCGGCGAGCTCGACCCGGACGACCCGCTCGGGTACGCCCTGGCCGTGTACGACTTCCTCACCTGGTTACAGGAGACCCTGGCCTCGGCCATGCTGACGGCCTGAGCGGCCGGGTCCCGCCCGCCTCGGTCGTGCGTACCCGCCCGTCACCGGGCGACTGCGAGGGCGCTGTGACGCGTGCGACGTACCGACGGCGATGTGCCGGTGCGCGTCGGCGCATACCCTTTGCGGGTGGCTGACCAACCGATTGGGGTGTTCGACTCCGGCTATGGCGGGCTGACCGTCATGCGGGCGGTCCTCGACCAGTTGCCACACGAGTCGGTGGCCTACTTCGGCGACACGGCGCGCGCCCCCTACGGCCCTCGTCCCATCGCCCAGACTCGTGAGCTCGCGCTGGAGTGCCTGGACCGGCTCGTCGACCACGGTGTCAAGGCGCTCGTCATTGCCTGCAACACGGCGAGTGCAGCGGTGTTGCACGATGCCCGTGAACGCTACGACGTCCCGGTCATCGAAGTGATCCGACCCGCAGTGCGCCGCGCGGCCTCTGCCACGCGCAATGGTCGGATCGGTGTCATCTCGACCGTCGGCACCCACCAGTCGGGTGCCTACCTCGACGCGTTCGCCGCAGCTCCGCACCTCGACGTCGTGAGCACGCCGTGCCCGCGCTTCGTCGAGTTCGTCGAGCGGGGCATCACCGGTGGCTCGGAGCTGGTCGCGGTCGCGCACACCTACCTTGACCCGTTGCGTGAGCAGGGTGTCGACACCCTCGTGCTCGGGTGCACGCACTATCCGCTGCTCGCGGCGGTGATCACCTATGTCATGGGCGACGGCATCACGTTGGTCTCGTCGGCAGAGGAGACCGCCAAGGACGTCTATCGCGTCCTTGCCGACGCAGACCTCCTGCGACCCGATGGACTCCCGCCACCCGACCACGGGTTCACGACCACGGGGGATCCGGACGAGTTCCGCCGCCTGGCCGCCCGTTTCCTGGGTGTCGGCTCACGCTTGGGCCCGGTGTTCACCGCCCCGCTGCCCCTCGACGTCGAGGGGCCCGAGTGAGAGTCACCGTCATCGGGTGCTCGGGCTCATTCGCCGGCCCGAGCTCCCCAGCGTCCTCCTACCTGGTGCAGGCGGAGTTCGGTGGGCGGACGTGGAGCATCCTGTTGGATCTCGGGAGCGGAGCGCTCGGGGCGCTGCAGCGTCAGATGTCCCCTGACGACCTCGACGCCGTGCTCATCACGCACCTTCACCCTGATCACTGCGTCGACCTCTGCGGCCTCTATGTCTCGCGTCGCTACCGGCCCTTCGGCCCGTTGCCGGCACGCCTACCCGTCTTCGGGCCGACCGGAACGGCACGACGGCTGCAGCTGATGTACCACGGCCTCGAGCCCGGTGGGATGGAGGCCGAGTTCGACATCCACACCGTGGTGGATGCAGCACCGATCCTGATCGGGCCGTTCACCGTGACTCCCTATCGCGTGAACCACCCCGTCGAGGCGTACGGCTACCGGGTCGAGGCGGGGGGCGCACTCCTGGCCTACACCGGCGACACGGACGACTGCCCCAATCTCGACCCCCTGCTGCGCGGTGTCGATCTTGCGTTGATGGACTCGGCCTTCATCGATGGGCGCGACGACGTCGTCGACATCCACCTGTCGGGGTCCCGCGCCGCCAGGGCCGCACTGCGCGCGGGTGGTGTGCAGAGCCTGGTGCTGACGCACATCCCGTCCTGGAACGACCCCGAGGTCTGCCGTGCTCAAGCGGCCATGCACTGGCCCTCTGCCGTGGGGCTCGCCGCTGCGGATGCGGTCTACGAGATCTGAGCGTCCCCCGTGCGCGCGGACCTCACGGGCAACCGTGCGGCCGCCCGCGGCTCGACACCGCCCGCGGTGGCTGATCTGCCCCCCGTGACGCCATAGCCTTGGGTCCATGCCTTCTGACTCAATTCGCCATGATGGTCGTGCCCCGGATCAACTTCGTGAGGTGCGGATCACCCGCAACTGGCTCGACCACGCCGAGGGCAGCGTGCTCGTCGAGTTCGGGCGAACCCGCGTCCTGTGCGCGGCCTCGTTCACCGCAGGGGTTCCTCGGTGGCTCAAGGGCCGGGGCACCGGCTGGGTCACCGCTGAGTACGAGATGCTGCCCAGGTCGACCAACACCCGCTCGGACCGGGAGTCACGCCGGGGGAAGGTCGGCGGACGCACCCACGAGATCAGCCGGCTCGTCGGCCGCAGCCTGCGCGCGGTCATCGACACCAAGGGCCTCGGCGAGAACACCATCGTCCTGGACTGTGACGTCCTCCAGGCCGACGGTGGCACCCGCACGGCCGCGATCACCGGGGCCTGGGTGGCCCTGGCGGATGCCGTGGGCGATGCCCGGTCCCGGGGCCTGATCCCACCGTCCGCCCAGCCGCTCACCGGGTCGATCGCGGCTGTGAGCGTCGGGCTCGTCGACGGACTCCCGGTGCTCGACCTCGACTACCCGGAGGACTCGACGGCGCAGACCGACATGAACGTCGTCATGACCGGGGACGGGCGGTTCGTGGAGGTGCAGGGCACCGCCGAGGGGGAGCCGTTCGACCGCGCCGTGCTCGGCGACCTGCTCGACCTCGCGACCGTCGGCTGCGCGGAGCTCACCCTCCTCCAGCAGGCAGCCCTGGCGGCGACGCCGCGGGAGCGACGCGCGTGAGCCGTCGGCTGGTGCTGGCCACCCGCAACGAGCACAAGGTGCACGAGCTGCGCCAGATCCTCGGCAGCCTGGTCACCGACCTCGACCTCGAGATCATCGGGGCCGGCGACGTGGAGGGCGCCCCGGAGGTCGCCGAGACCGAGGTGACGTTCCTCGGCAACGCCCGGCTCAAGGCCGTGGCCCTGGCCGAGGCCACCGGCCTGCCTGCGCTCGCCGATGACTCCGGCCTCGCCGTCGAGGTCCTCGGTGGGTCCCCAGGCGTGTTCTCGGCCCGATGGTCGGGCTCGGCCGCCGGGCCGGGGGCCACGCGGGCGGAGGTCGACAGGGCCAACCTGCACCTGCTGCTGGAGCAGCTCGGCGACGTCCCCGACGAGCACCGGGCCGCGGCCTTCGTGTGCGCCGCCGTCCTCGCGATGCCCGACGGTCGGGTCCACGGGGTCGAGGGACGCGTGGAGGGCCGGCTCGCCCGCGCCCCCGAAGGCCACCACGGCTTCGGCTACGACCCCGTGTTCGTCCCGACCGGGCAGCAGCGCACGCTCGCCGAGCACACCGACGAGGAGAAGAACGCGATCTCCCACCGGGGACGGGCCTTCCGCGCCCTCGAGCCGGTGCTGCGAGAACTCCTCGGCGGCTGAGCGCCGTTCGTCGTAGGCTGTCGACCGCGCGCGAGTGGCGGAACTGGTAGACGCGCCAGATTTAGGTTCTGGTGCCTTCGGGTGTGCGGGTTCGAGTCCCGCCTTGCGCACCAGGTCCCGTGTGGTTCGTCGGCCCGCGGTTCCGTTGTCCCGGGGCCGATGTAGGTTGGCACCACCGATGCACGACACGACGAGGAGGCACCGTGGGTGACCGGCTCAGCCCCGGCGACAGCGCGCCCGACTTCACCCTGCCCGATGACACCGGCACGCCGGTGACGCTGAGCGCGCTGCGCGGCGGCAAGGTCATCGTCTACTTCTACCCGGCGGCGATGACGCCGGGGTGCACCACGCAGGCGTGCGACTTCAGCGAGTCCCTGGAGTCCTTGGGCGCGCACGGCTACACGGTGCTCGGCATCTCTCCGGACACGCCGGAGAAGCTTGCCCGCTTCCGCGAGAAGGACGCCCTGACGATCACCCTGCTGTCCGACGCGGACCGGGCCGTCATGACGGCGTGGGGTGCCTTCGGCGAGAAGAAGCTCTACGGCAAGACGGTCCAGGGTGTCATCCGCAGCACCGTCGTCCTCGATGAGCAGGGCATCGTGACGCACGCGTTCTACAACGTCAAGGCCACCGGACACGTCGCCAAGCTGCGGCGCGACCTCGGACTGCAGTGAGGAACCCATGAGCAACGTCCAGCCTGCGGCCACGGGGCCCTCGACCGGGGCCGCGGCACCCGCACCGGTGACCATCGCCGCCCTCGAGGCCGAGATCACCGCGCGTCGTGACCGGCTCGCGCAAACCATCGACGAGCTCGCCGAGCGCGTGCGCCCGTCCTCGATCATCCAGCGCCAGACCGACGTCGCCAAGCAGCGGTTCGCCGACGTCGCGACCACGCCGTCGGGGGAGCTGCGCGTGGAGCGGCTGGCCGCGGTGGTGGCCGTGGCGGCGGTCGTGGGCAGCTGGCTGATCGTGCGCCGGCTGCGTCGCGGCTGAGCGTGGTCGTGGCCTCGAGGGCGGCCACGGGGCGCCTGCCCGTCCGCATGCTGCACGACCGGGAGGCGAGTCGGTCTCCGCGACGGGCAGACGTCCGGGAACAGCGAACGAGGCCCCCCGGTGTCGGGGAGCCTCGTTCGGTCCAGCGTGGTGCGCCATCAGGGACTCGAACCCCGAACCCGCTGATTAAGAGTCA
>NZ_DAORSO010000045.1:0-18735 GCF_035443565.1 Ornithinibacter sp.
GCCTGGTTGGTGGAGATCCGCGTGCGCTGGCCAAGGAGTCTGTTTTGAGGTGAGGGCCCTGTGGCCCGGGGCGGAGGAGCGGTTCCTTCCGCCCCGGGCGCAGTGTTCAGGGGTAGATCTCTCCTGCGAACCAGGTGCTCGCGTCGATCCATTCGCCGCTCCCGCCGCCGCCCCAGCCGTTGTTCACGTAGAACGCGGTGTCGGTGACGGTTTCGGTCCAGTCCCACCAGAGGAAGGAGTGGCGGATGGTCCTGTGTTGCCACGCGTAACCCCAGGCGACGGGGTAGTGGCTCAACCAGCCTGTGCCGATGACAGCGGGCGTGCGCCGGTAGGCGATTGAGTTCGCGGCGTAGTTGGCCAGCCGGGTCTCGTGGATGCCGAGGCTGTTCCAGTGGGTGTCGAGTCGGGTGTAGCTGCGGCCGTTGAGGTACTGCCACGCCCCGGGCATGTCCCATGGGGTCGTCGCTCCGGAGCCGAAGGCGCAAAACGTGCCGACCTGCCCGTTGAGCTCGCCGATCATGTTGTTGACACCCCCGTCCTGGTTGATGGGTGCGACGACGTCGGCGCCACGGCCGCCGTTCTCCCTGTAGAGGCCGTTGCGGCCGGCCCAGTACGAGTTGCCGCTCGCGGCTTGGCGGTCGCCCCAGGCGAAGAGGATCCCCCACGCGGTGGGGCCGCAACCGACCGCGCACCCGCCGAACGGGAACTGGTTGTAGCGAGGCTGCTGGCCGGCGGTGCCGGCCCAGAAGTAGTTCCAGCTCATGTCAGAGTTCCTCTCCGAGCGGCCCGATGCGGTTCACGGTGGTCGAGGGTGCCTGGTCGGGCACGATGAAGTACCGGAGACGTTCTTCGCTGCCGGCGTATCGCAGGTGCACCTCGAAGCTCGTGTCCTTGGCGCTGACGTCTGCGCGCGGTCGCAGGACGAGCTTGGGCGGGAGCGGTTGCGGGTTGAGCTCGGCGGCGACCAGGTCGGCACCCGGACCCTCGATGGTGAAGTCGCCTTCCTCGAGAAGCCAGACCGTGTGCGTGGCGCCTGAGTGAATCCCTTCGCCGAACTCCTCGGTGAGCTTCTCGGTCTCCCAGCGCGGTTGCGCGCGCTGCGCGAGCGCGGCCAACTGGTGGCGGTAACAGTCGGCGTACTCCGTGGTGATCTCGTTCCAGGAGCGCCACTCCTGCAACTCCACGACGCTCTTGCCCCGCGACGTCCGCACGCGTTGAGGTTCGGTCTTGTCGCCGTCCTCCCCGTCGTGGGCCCCAGCTGGGACGGTCGTGGCGTAGCCGGCAGGCAGTCGCTTCGGCAACGCGTCCGGCATCCCGGTGAGCTTGGGTGGCATCGTCCCGATGTGGCCGACCAGGTCGCCGCGGTCATCGAGCCCGGCGTAACACAGCGCGTCCAGCTTGACCACGCGGTCAATGGCGCCGAGCTGCTCGAGCTGGCGGCTCGGCGGGGCGGTGTCGAGGCTGAAGTGCGGCACCGGAACGTCGTGCCCCCCGGTCGCGACGACGATGAAGCCTCGGTCGGCGCGGCCCGCCTTGCCCTCACGGGTGGGCAGAACGGTCGTGAGGCCGGCGATCTCGATCTCCCAGTACGCGATGTCGGCCAGATCCGGCCGGTACACCGGTGCAGCCTCCCCGAACCGCGGCTCTGCCTTGCGTAGCCCGGTCGGTGAAAGCCCGTCGCCGACGAGCGCGGCAACGGCGCGGGCCGCACGACGACGTACATCGAGCGGCACCTCCTCGAATTGAATCCTCATCTGGTCGCTCCCCTTTGACGGTGTGCGCGGTCACGCGCTGGGCAATTGGCAGGAGGTTCCGGTGTGCCCGTCTGATACACCCGCGAGTGCCACAGCCGACCTCATCGCGAAGGTGCGTCCATCCGCCGCCTGAGCATCAGAAGTGAGGCAGAGTCCCGCCAGCAGGCGGCCGCCGCGCCGCGTGCCCGTCGACGGCATCCCTGCCATGGCCTCTACGCTTCCGCGCATGGATGCCGGAACTCACCCCGGGACGGCGGTGGCCGCCGACGGGCTGTGGCACCGCATCGTCGCCCGGGTGAGGGAGGCGTCGTGGGCCCTCGACGCCAACGACGGGATCATCGGCATCGCCGGCATCCTCCAGGGCTTCGCGAGCGCCGGGGCCGGTGACCGTCTCCTGATCTTCGCCGCGGTCGCCGGCACCCTGGCCGGGGCGCTCAGCGCCGGAGGCACGAAGTGGGCGGAGGTCGCTGCCCAGCGCGAGACCGAGCTCGCCATCGCGAACCAGGTGGCCCTGGAGCTCGCGACCGACCCGGCGGGGGAGCGAGCCGAGCTCGTGCAGTACTGGCAGGGCCGCGGCCTGACCCCGGAACTCGCCAGCGAGGTCGTCCACCAGCTCATGGAGCGCGACGCCCTCGGCGCCCAACTCGACGCGGAGTTCGGTCTGGAGGAGGTGACGTCCCGCACGGCACCCCTGCTCGCCGGGCTCCAGACGACGATCGCGTTCACCGTCGGAGCGATGGTCCCGCTGCTCATCACGTGGTTCGTGCCGCTCGCGATCGAGACCACCCTCATCGTCGTCGCGGTGGTGGTGTCACTGAGTCTGACCTCGCTCGTTGCTGCCGGCGTGGGGCGACTATCGGCCCTGCACATGGTGATCCGCAGTCTCACCGTCGGTCTGGGGACGATGGGCGCGAGCTACCTGGCGGGCATGTTCTTCTTCTGACCCATGGAGGTTGGCGCGCAGTTCCCCCGGTGTCAGTCCGGGATGGCGGCAGAGGTGTGGCCGTAGAGCACCGTGAAGCGCTGGAGCACCACGGGCATGTCCGACCGGAAGCCGCGGTCGTGCACCGCGCTCTCGGTGAAGAACCGCTCGTGCACCTGCCGCCACGTGGCCAGCGACCGGTCGCCCTCACCCTCGAGGAACGCGTGCTCGGCACTGACCTCGTCGAACGGCACGACGTCGACCCGGGTCGTCGCGATGAGGGCGTGGGGGATGCCGCGGCCGTCGGTGACGATGGCGAGCGCGCCCGGCTCCGGGAGGTCCTCACCCTCGGCCTCGTAGTCCCAGAGCGCACCGGCCGTCGCGGTCTTGTCACCCGACAGCACCAGGGCGAGCAACGCGTCGGCCTCGTCAGGGGTGGCGCCGAACGCCCACGCCGGCGGCGGAAGCAACCCCTCGGGCCGCTCACCCGTGTAGTAACCGGTCGGGTTGAGCTTGGCACGCACGCGCGCCACCTCCCAGAACGCCGCGACGATCGAGGAGGTGTCGGCCTGCGCGTCGGGAGCGTCCATGACTAGGCCGGGTACTCGCCGCGCTTGACGAGCGCCCGCGGCATCCGCGAACGGCGCAGCTGGAAGGCGCGCATCGCGGCATACATGCCGTTGCCCTTGGCCTTCGCGGCCTCCTCACCGAACTTCGCGGTGAGGCGCTTGCGCAGCCCCCTCCACATGAGGAGCGTGTCGACGATCGCGGTGAGCAGGATCGCGTAGGTGAGGATCGTGACGAAGAAGAGGATCTCGTTCGTGCGCAGGAAGCTCAGCGCCAGCACGATGAGCATCACCGGCAGCATGAACTCCGCGAGGTTCCACCGGGCGTCGATGTGGTCGCGGATGTAGCGCCGCACCGGGCCCTTGTCGCGGGCCGGCAGCCCGGACTCGTCACCCGTGAGCATCGCCTGACGCGTCCTGTACATCTGCTCGTTGCGCTTGGCGCGGTCGAGCTTCTTGGCCTGCTTGCGGTCAGCGACGACGAGCGGCTGCCGACGCGCGGCCTCCTGGTCCTTGCGCTTGGGCGTGGGCCGGTTCTTGGCCCCCTCGCGCGCGGGGTGGAGCGCCTCGTCGGTGAGCTGCTCGCTGGTCGTCTTGTTGCGTCCGAACACGCCACCACTGTAGGTGCAATGCGTCGGATGCCGTGCACGCGCCCGTGCGGGCCTCCCACCTCGCGCGCTGGGTCGGGTCCCTCGTCGCCGCTGGTGAGGATTGTCCGTCGCCGTCGGTATCGTCGCCGTCATGAGCGACGTGCTGACTGCCGACCAGATCTGGGACCTTCGCGATCGGGTCCATGCCCTGATGCCGGGGCTGCGCGCTGACCTCGAGGCGCTGACCCGCATCCCCAGCGTGAGCCTCGACGCGTTCGACCAGGCCCACGTGGAGGCCAGCGCGCAGGCCACGGCCCAGTTGTTGCGAGCCGAGGGGCTCGAGGTCGAGATCGTCCGCGAGGGTGGCCGGCCTGCGGTGATCGGCCACCTCGCCGGCCCGCCCGGGTCCCGCACCGTCATGCTCTACGCCCACCACGACGTGCAGCCCCCCGGCGACCACGCCCTCTGGGACAGCCCACCGTTCGAACCCACCGAGCGGGACGGGCGGCTCTACGGGCGCGGCGCCGCTGACGACAAGGCCGGGGTGATGGCGCACGTCGCCGCCCTTCGCGCGCACGCCGGTGCCCTTCCCGTGGGCGTGACGGTATTCGTCGAGGGCGAGGAGGAGATCGGCTCCGACTCGCTGCCGACCATCCTGGAGCGGCACGGTGAGCGGCTGCGGGCCGATGCGATCGTGCTGGCCGACTCCACGAACTGGGCCATTGGGGAACCGGCCCTCACGACGACGCTGCGCGGCATGATCCGGGTCGTCGTCACCGTGACCACGCTCGACCACGGCATCCACTCCGGGATGTTCGGGGGAGCGGTGCCTGACGCGATCACCGCCCTCGTGCGGTTGCTCGCGAGCCTGCACGACGACGACGGGGACGTCGCCGTCGCCGGGCTGCGCTCCGGTGAGGCCGCCGACCTGCCCTTCGACGAGGCCCGACTGCGCGAGGAGTCTGGCCTGCTCGACGGGGTGTCGACCATCGGGTCCGGCCCGTTGCTGTCGCGGATCTGGACCAAGCCGGCGATCACGACGATCGGCATCGACGCGCCCTCGGTCGCGACGTCGTCGAACACGCTGGTTCCCAGTGCCTCGGCGAAGATCTCCATGCGCATCGCCCCCGACGAGGACGACCTCGCGGCCTTCGAGCTGCTGCGCACCCACCTGATCGAGCACGCCCCGTGGGGGGCCCGGGTCGAGGTGACCCTCGATGACCGCGGTCTCGGGTTCGCCGCCGATGCCGACGGACCGCTCTACGACCAGGCCCGGGCAGCCTTCCAGGACGCGTGGGGTGTGGCCCCGGTCGACATCGGCGTCGGCGGGTCCATCCCGTTCGTGGCGGCCTTCGCGCAGCGTTTCCCGGATGCCGCCATCCTCGTCACCGGCGTCGAGGACCCGGACACCCGGGCGCACGGGGCGAACGAGTCGCTGCACCTCGAGGAGTTCGAGAAGGTGTGCGTCGCCGAGGCCGTGCTGCTCGCCCGGCTCGGTGCGCTTCCCGTCGGCGAGCAGTCACAGCGGGAGGGGTCGCAATGAGCGAGGGAACGTACGTCGAGCCGAGTTTCGAGCGAGACACGACCTACATCACCGACCGCATCACCGTCGACGGCGCGGGCGATGGGTCCGGTGACGGCGCGTGGCCG
Organism: Ornithinibacter sp.; assembly: GCF_035443565.1. Lineage (NCBI taxonomy): Bacteria > Bacillati > Actinomycetota > Actinomycetes > Micrococcales > Intrasporangiaceae > Ornithinibacter > Ornithinibacter sp. The sequence goes on from NZ_DAORSO010000045.1 coordinate 5,483, forward strand.
ATCGAGGCGGGGCGCTACCGGCTCGTCGTGTCACGGGCCTGCCCCTGGGCCAACCGCGCCACCATCGTGCGACGACTCCTCGGGTTGGAGGACGCCATCTCCATGGGGATCTGCGGCCCGACCCATGACGCCGACTCCTGGACCTTCGACCTCGACCCCGGTGGGGTCGACCCGGTGCTGGGCATCCCGCGGATCAAGGACGCGTACGACAAGCGCTTCCCGGGGTACCCGCGAGGCATCACCGTCCCGGCGATCGTCGACGTCTCCAGGGGAGTCGTCGTGACCAACGACTTCGCGCAGCTGACCCTCGACCTGTCGACCCAGTGGCGTGACCACCACCGCGAGGGCGCCCCCGACCTCTACCCGCACGACCTGCGCGCCGAGATCGACGAGGTCAACCGGTGGGTCTACACCGAGGTCAACAACGGGGTGTACCGCTGCGGCTTCGCGGGCACGCAGGCCGCCTACGACGCGGCGTACGACCGGCTGTTCTCGGCGCTGGACCGCCTCGAAGCGCGCCTGCTGAACCAGCGCTACCTCGTCGGCGACACGATCACCGAGGCAGACGTCCGGCTGTTCACGACCCTCGCCCGCTTCGACGCGGTCTACCACGGGCACTTCAAGTGCAACCGCTCCAAGCTCAGCGAGATGCCGGTCCTGTGGGCCTACGCACGCGACCTGTTCACGACCCCGGGCTTCGGGGACACCACCGACTTCGTGCACATCAAGAGCCACTACTACGAGGTCCACCGCGACATCAATCCCACCGGCGTCGTGCCGGCCGGGCCGGACCTGTCGGGCTGGGCGCAGCCGCACGCTCGGGAAGCGCTCGGTGGGCGACCGTTCGGTGACGGCACCCCACCCGGGCCGCCACCGGCCGGCGAGCGGGTGCCGACAGTGCACAACCCGCACGTAGGCGACGACGGGCTGGTTCGCGCCTGAAAGACGGATCCACCCGGGGACTTGACCTCCACGCCATCGGCGTCAACAACACCTTGACAAGTAAGCCATGTCAAGGAAAGGTTGACGCATGATCACACGATCCGGCATCCCCACCCTCGGCATGAGCCTCGTGCTCCTCGGCCTCGTCACCGGCGCTCTCAGCCGAGTGGTCGAGTCCGGGTTCTTCCACGGTCTCTTCCAAGGGATGACCATTGCCCTCATGGCGCTCGGTGCCTACGCGATCGGTCGTGGGGTGTGGGGGAGCCGCGGCGACGGGGACGAGCCGCAGGGGTCGATGTGGCTGCCGAGCCGTGACCGTCGTGAGTGACACGATCGCTGACCGCGTCGGTCGGCTCATCCTCGACGGCAGCGACCAGGAGAACGTCGACCACCTCGAGCTCGTGGCTCGGGCCGCCGAGGCTCACGAGGCGACCCGCGACCTGCTCCACCAGTCGGTCGCGACGGCCCGCGCGGGCGGCCACAGCTGGGCGGCGATCGGGGCGGTCCTCGGCCTGACGCGCCAGGCCGCACAGCAACGCTTCGGCGGCGCCGTGGACAAGCCGGGCGGTGTCGACCAGCCCATGGACGCCGGCGGTCTGCTCGGGGCCGAGGTGCGCTGGCTGGGCCCGGTGACCGCCTTCGACGAGATGGCCGAGCTCGCCCTCGCCGGCCGCCGGGGGTGGCGAACGGTCGACGCGGGGATGCTCAAGCACAAGGTCGTGCGCACCCCGACGCAGTGGGAGCACCGTCGCGTGGCCTGGACCCGCCCGGCCTCCGCCCTCGAGCAGGACGGGTGGCACGTCGCCGTGCGGGCCTTCCCGTGGCTCTACCTCGTCCGGGACACCGGCATCCCCGCCGAGGACTGACCGGGCGGCGGTGCCCGGTCCGCGACGCCCTCGTCGAGCGTCGCGGGTCAGTCCTTCGAGGTCTCGCCGGGCAGGGCGAGCATCTGGTCCAGCGCCACCCGAGCGTCGTGGGCGACCTGGTCGTCGACCCGGATGGTGTTGACGACGCGACCCTCGACGAGGGACTCCAGGGCCCACACGAGGTGCGGCAGGTCGATCCGGTTCATCGTCGAGCAGTAGCAGACGTTCTTCTCGAGGAAGGCGATCTGCTGCTCGGGGAACTGCGCAGCCAGGCGCTGCACGAGGTTGAGCTCGGTGCCGACCGCCCACGCCGTGCCGGCGGGTGCTGCCGCGATGGTCTTGATGATCTTCTCGGTCGAGCCAACCTCGTCGGCGAGCTCGACGACCTCGTTGCGGCACTCGGGGTGCACGATCACCTTGACGCCGGGGATCGTGCGGCGGGCGGCCTCCACGGCATCCACGGTGAACCTCCCGTGCACCGAGCAGTGACCACGCCAGAGGATCATCGTCGCGTCGCGAAGCTGCTCAGGGGTGAGCCCGCCCATGGGGCGGTGCGGATCCCAGACCACGCAGTCGTCCAGCGACCCGCCGAGGTCGCGGGCGTAGGTGTTGCGGCCCAGGTGCTGGTCGGGCAGGAACAGCACCTTCGCGCCGTCGCCGGCCTTCTCGAGCGCCCAGGTGAGGGCGGTCTTCGCGTTCGACGAGGTGCAGATCGTGCCGCCGTGGCGACCCGTGAACGCCTTGATCGCCGCGGAGGAGTTCATGTACGTCACCGGCACGGTCGCCTCGGCCACACCGGCCTCGACGAGCTCGTCCCAGCACTCCTCGACCTGGTCGATCGCGGCCATGTCAGCCATCGAGCACCCGGCGGCGAGGTCGGGCAGGATCACGGTCTGTGCGTCGGAGGTGAGGATGTCGGCGGACTCGGCCATGAAGTGCACGCCGCAGAACACGATCCACTCCGCGTCCGGGCGGGCCGCTGCCTCCTTGGCCAGCTTGAACGAGTCACCCGTGACGTCGGCGAACTCGATGACCTCGTCCCGCTGGTAGTGGTGACCGAGCACGAAGACCCGGTCCCCGAGGGCCGCCTTCGCCGCCCGGGCGCGCGCCACGAGGTCGGGGTCCGACGGGGCCGGGAGGTCGCCCGGGCACTCGACACCGCGTTCGCTCGCGAGGTCACGGCCCGCGCCGAGCACGAGCAGGGGCAGTCGGGCGTGGGCAGGACCGGTTGTCGTCGTCACGAGGTCGATCGTAGGGCGATAACCTCGACCCGTGCGTGTGCTGATCGCCCCCGACTCCTTCGGTTCGACCCTGGGCCCGGTCCAGGCAGCCACGGCCATGGCTGCCGGCTGGGCCGAGGGTGCGCCGCACGACGAGGTCGAGGTGCTGCCGCTCTCGGACGGTGGCCCGGGGTTCCTCGACGTGCTCATGCGGGCCCTCGGTGGCACCACCATCGCGACGACCGTGAGCGACCCGCTCGGCCGTGAGGTGCCCGCCGCGGTGCTGGTCGTCGAGCGCGACGGCAGGCGCACGGCATACGTCGAGGCATCCCAGGCCAGCGGTCTGCACCTGCTCGGCGCGGACGAGCGCGACCCCTCCATCACCGGCACCTGGGGGGTCGGGCAGTTGCTGGAGGCGGCCCTGGCGACCGGGCCCGACAAGGTCGTCGTCGGGGTGGGCGGCAGCGGAACCCACGACGCCGGGGCGGGGATGCTCTCAGCGCTCGGCGCGGGACCGGCATCCGAACTCGCCCGCGGTGGCCGCCACCTCGCCACGGTGTCCGACGACGTCCTCCTCGGCCTGCCGGGCGTCATCGACCGGTGGCGCGGGGTCGACCTCGTCCTGGCGACCGACGACGACACGCCGCTGCTCGGCCTCCAGGGCACCAGCGCCGTCGACGCTCCGCGCAAGGGGGCGAGCCCGGAACAGGCGCAGGCCCTCGAGGCGGCCCTGGGCCGGTTCACCGAAGTGGTCGGCCGCGCACTGCCGACCCCCCAGGTCGACCTCCTGAGTGGGATGCCGTGGCGCCTGGACCGCGAACCCGGCGCCGGTGCGGCCGGTGGCCTCGGGTACGCCCTGCTCGCCCTGGGTGCGCGGCGTGCCAGTGCCGTGGGAGAGGTGCTGCGGGAGTGCGGCTTCGGGGTGGCCGCGGCCCGCAGCGACCTGGTCGTGACCGGTGCCGGCCTCGTCGACTGGCGACAGGCCCGCGACTCGGTGGTCGCCGGGGTCGCCGCAGCGACGATGGAGACGGCCCGGCCGACCGTTCTCATCGCAGGGGAGTGCCTGCTCGGTCGTCGCGACACGATGACCATGGGTTTTGCCAGCAGCTACGCCGTCGCGGAGACGCCCGCCGAGCTGGAGGCCATGGTTGCCGACCCCGTGGCCACGTTGGCGCAGCGCACGGCGCGAGTCGCCCGCACCTGGTCACCGGCGGCCCCCTGACCTACTCCGGTGGCGGCGACCTCAGGGCTGCCCTAGAGTCACGATCACCAGTCGGGAGGGGGTACCCCTTGACGAAATCGAAGGGGTATCGACATGAAGGTTCGATTTCTCACCGGGATCGTCGCACTACTAGGCACCTTGGCGTTCGCGGGAGCGCCTGCAACGGCGTCCTTTAGCCAGTGTGGTACTGACCGCGTGTGCCTGTGGGGAAACAACGACTACGACTGGCTGCTCCTCACTCGTACCGCGGGTGGTGGGGTGCAGGCCATGCCCTATGGGACGCTCAACCGCATGGATTCATGGGCGAACCGGACGACCACAAACGCCCGCGGCTACGACAACACGAATGGCACCGGCGACTGTCAGACCTTTACTCGTGGCTCGTCGAATCCGAATGTCTCGGTGTTGAACAGTGACGAGGTATCCGGGACAGCCACGAATGGGGCCTGCTGACCACGATGCCTTTGGTCACTGTGGCGGGCCTGACGCGACACTACGTCGGGCCCGCCGAGGTCATTCGGGCCGTGGACACCATCGATCTGTCCATAGAGGCCGGGGAGCTTCTCCTTCTGCGGGGGCCAAGCGGCGCGGGGAAGTCGACGCTCCTGCGGCTCCTCGCGGGTTTGGAGCCGGCAGATTCGGGGACGGTCCTGGCAGGGGGTCGCGACGTGACGGCGATGTCGTCAGATGAGGCCGCTTCCCTCCGCGCACATGACATCGGCGTGGTCTTCCAGGACAACAACCTCGTCCCTGAGTTTTCTGCCATCGAGAACGTCATGCTGCCGCTGGAGCTGCGCGGGGATCGAGGGGCTCAAGTTCGCGATGAGGCCGCCGCGTGGCTCCACCGTGTCGGATTGGCAGGACTGGAAGATAGGGCTCCAGACCAGCTGTCCGGCGGACAGCAGCAGCGGGTCGGCATTGCCCGCGCCCTGATTGGGGGGCGGTCAATCCTGTTGGCCGACGAGCCGACCGGCTCCCTCGACAGCACCAATGCGACGGCGATCTTCAGCACCTTGCGCGAGCTCGCCGATCAGGGGGTGCTCGTCGTGATCTCCACCCACGACCCCCTGGCGGTCGGCTTCGCGGATCGTGTCATCAGCATGCGCGACGGGTGCATCGCGGAGGATTCGGCCACCACTCTGGCTGGGATGGGGTCGGCATGACATGGATCCTCGCGTCCAGGATCGTTCGCGCCCGATGGGTTCGGCGAGGCGCACTTCCCTCCTGTGTCGTCGCGGCGCTGCTCGTCACGGTTGCCATGGTCATGAGTGCGGTGTCCCTCACTGCGGAGCAACGCCGCGAGGAGCAGTTCGGGGGCTATGCACTGGAGTGGCAACTACCGCAGCCGGCCTTCCTCGGGGAGCCCATGTCCGTGCCCGATGGTGCCGAAGCTCGGGGGCCGCTGCTCGTGCGCTCGGATCGACTCACCGCGCTGACGGGTGACCGCCTGATGTACCTCGAAGGGCCGTGGGCCGAGTCGGAGCCGCCCGGCCGATATGACCTCACCTCCGGGCGATGGCCCCAGGAGCCTGGAGAGGTGGTCATCACGCAGGCTCTGGTCGGCGGCGATCAGGTATTGGCCGTCTCGCCCGACATCGGTGACCTCACGGTTGTCGGCGAGATTGACAACGCGTATTCCTCCAGTGCTGAGGTGTTGGCTGCACCGGGCACCTGGGCTGCAGCAACGGTCGCCGACGCTGATTCCCCCACCGTTCCTGAAGCGACCGTCAGTGTCTTCACCGGCCGCCTGGAACCGGCAGAGGCCGCTGAACTCGCGTCAATGTGGAAGGTGACAGAGCCTCTAGCACGTGATGCCCCGGATGAGACGGTTTCGTGGTCCGATCGATCCCCTATGGCCTTTCGCATCCCCGTACTGCTGCTTCCCATCCTGGTCGGCGCTTTCGCCGCCCTGTTCGGACGCCGGCGGCTCGTGCGGACCAGCGCAGCGTTGATGGCAGTCGGGACGCCGCGACACCACGCTTTGTCGGCGCTGGCACTGGCAGGCGGGGGGGCTCTCGCGATCGGCGCCGTTCTGGGTTCTCTGATCGGGACCGTTCTGGGCTTTTGCGGCGGGCTATTGGCGGCGCAGGCGGCTGGTCATCCGCACGTGCTTTCCCTACCGGGACCGCTGGTCTATGGGGCGGTCACTGTTCCCTCCGGCATCGGCTGGGCCGCCCTCGTCCTGGCCCTGCAGCCCGATCGGCACCGGGCCCCCAGGCTGCCGGGGGTCATTGCTGGGGTGGGTCAGCGCGCCAAGCATCTTGCAACGTGGGCCTTGGGTGCCGTCGCACTCGGCCTGGCGGTCACCGTCCACACACCCGCGCAGAGCATGATCCTCATGGTCTGCCTCGTTGGGCTCTTCAGCACGCTGATGCCGCAGGTGCTGAAACTGGTCAGCTCCTGGATCCCCGCCCACGATCCGGCGACTCGTTGGGGCCTTTGCTCCTTGAGGGCCCCCGGAGGTGCAGCGCTGGGATCCTTGTTTCTGCTGCTTGCGCTCATCACCCCGGCATTGGCCTCGCTTGCCTTGGCGAGTATGTCCAGCTCACAGATGCGGAGCGAGGCCCTGGCCGCCGTGGGGCCAGGGCAGGTGGGTGTGCTCGGTCTGGGGGGTGCCGCGACGCCGCCGCCGCCGTCTGCTTCTGCCGCCGCCGACGCAGCCCTTGATGGGCGCCCTCGCCGTCAGTTGCTGTGGGTCGATGGGTTCCTTCCCTTTGACGGCCCATACCTCAATGCCTCCGTTCTTGTGGTTGAGGACGCGACCGATGCCCCGCTGATACTCGGCGACGCCATCACACCTGCCGAGGTGGCTCTGCTGCGCGAGGGCGGCTTGGTGCACTGGGGAAGCGGATCGCCGGAGTCAGTAAGCGTTGAAGGCGTGGTGTTCACCGCGGTCCGGCGGACTGTCGGCATCTCTGAAGAGTGGAGTTTCCAGGCTGGAGCGGTGATCACTCGCGAGACCGCTCTCGCTGCACAACTGCCTTTGCTTGAGGGTGGGCTCCTCTACAGCGAGGTGGGCCCGGCGGACGTCACGAGGCTGATGGAGGACGTCGACGCACGAGGCATCGACCGACGCCTTGTTGAGGTGTACCACCCACCGGAGCCCCCCGTAGGCGTTCTGGCCGCAGTGGTATCCGCTGGAGTGTTGTGCCTCGTGGTCGTTATGGTGGCCACCGCAGCCGCCAGTGCGCGAGTTGCAGGGCTGCGCCCCGTGGTAACTCAGTTGGTCACCCACGGGGCCTCTCGTCGTCAGGTGCGTCGGATGGTGGCCATCGAGCCACTCGCGACCACAGCCGCAGCCTTCGCTATCGGCGTGGGTTCAGTGGCGATCGGGGTAGGGGTGCTCATGATGCGCGTCCCGTTCCTCACCATTGATATGAAGGCCTGGCCGGCGCTCGTGGTTGCGCTTGTCGTCGCTGTGTGCGCAGGGCAGGCAGTCGGCGTGCTCGTTGCAATACGGGGCGCACGACCCGGGTACGCCTCGACATGAGGGCCGCCCAGCGAGTGCCGTGCTCGCTGCGGGGAGCCGGGTCGTATCCTTGTCGAAGAACCCGGGAACACCGGCGACCCCGAGCGGGTTGACCACGGCGTCCGGGCCGGACCCCAGGCCACCGCCAGCACGAGGAGTGCATCCATGAGCGACCAGCTCCAGACCACCGAGGCACCCGCAGACGCCCCCACCGAGGAGACCCCGGCACACGGTGTCCTGCTCACCGGCGTCGCCGCCGAGAAGGTCCAGTCCCTGCTCTCCCAGGAAGGGCGCGACGACCTGCGTCTGCGGGTCGGCGTGCAGCCCGGCGGCTGCTCGGGCCTGATCTACCAGCTGTACTTCGACGAGCGCACCCTCGATGGTGACCTCGTGCGCGACTTCGACGGTGTCGAGGTCGTCGTCGACCGGATGAGCGCCCCCTACCTCGAGGGCGCCACCATCGACTTCGCCGACACGATCGAGAAGCAGGGGTTCACCATCGACAACCCCAACGCGGGCAGCTCCTGCGCTTGCGGCGACAGCTTCAGCTGACCCGTCGGCAGCACTGCGGCACCAGCAGCATCCACGAAGGGCCCGCGCACTGCGCGGGCCCTTCGGGCATCCCGCGACGAAGCCTGAACGCGGAGAGGTCCGGTGAACCGGCCTGACTCGGGTAGGTTGCTCGTCGTGCAGATCGCCGTCGCCGGGTCCATTGCGACCGACCACCTGATGACCTTCAAGGGCAGCTTCTCCGACTCCCTCGTGCTCGAGCAGCTCGACAAGATCTCGGTGAGCTTCCTCGCGGAGACGCTCGAGATTCGTCGGGGAGGCATCGCGGGCAACATCTGCTTCGGCATGGCGGCACTGGGGGCGCGACCCATCATCGTCGGCGCGGCGGGCGAGGACTTCGCCGACTACCGCAGCTGGCTCTCGCGCCACGGCGTCATCACCGACCACGTCCACATCTCCGAGTCACGGCACACGGCGCGCTTCGTCTGCACGACAGATGACTCGATGGCGCAGATCGCCACGTTCTACGCCGGCGCGATGTCCGAGGCGCGGATGATCGAGCTCGGCCCGATCCACGAGCGGTGGGACCTCGACCTCGTGCTCATCGGTGCCGACGACCCCGAGGCCATGCTGCGCCACACCGAGGAGTGCCGCACGCGCGGCATCCGCTTCATCGCCGACCCGTCGCAGCAGCTCGCGTTCGCGGAAGGCCCCTTCATCCGCCAGCTCATCGACGGCGCGGACTACCTGTTCACCAACGAGTACGAGTCCTACCTCACCGAGACCAAGACCGGGTGGAGCCAGGACGAGATCGACAGCCGGGTCACGACCCGCGTCATCACGCGCGGCAAGGACGGCGCCGACATCCGCACCCGCGGCGAGGACCCCATCCATGTTCCCGTCGCCGGTGACGTCGAGCGGGTTGACCCCACGGGCGTCGGCGACGCCTTCCGCGCTGGCTTCCTCGTCGGACTCGCCGGCGGCCTCGGACACGAGCGCTGCGCCCAGATGGGTTCGGTGCTGGCCGCACACGTCCTGGAGACCGTCGGCACGCAGGAGTACACGGTGACGCGCGAGGGTTTCCTCGCCCGGTTCGCCGCGGCCTACGGTGACGAGGCCATGGCCGAGATCACCCCGCTCGTGCGCACGATGCGGGGCTGACACCGACCACCCCGCCATGGTGTTCCCACCCATCGAGCCGCCGGCCACGCCGTGGCACCTCGACGACGCACAGCCCGACCCCGGCGACGACCTCGTCGCGGCAGGTGCCGACCTCGAACCCGGCACCCTGCTCGCGGGCTACCGGTTGGGGCTGTTCCCCATGGGGCTCGGACACCATGGCACCGGGGCCATCGGCTGGTGGTCACCCGACCCCAGAGGTGTCCTGCCGGCCGGGGCGCTGAAGGTCCGCCGGTCGCTGCGCAAGGCCATCGACCGCTTCGACGTGCGGGTCGACACCGCCTTCGACGAGGTGGTGGCCCACTGCGCCGACCCGTCCCGTGAGGGCCGGTGGATCACCGACGACATCGCCGCGGCCTACCGGCGGCTGCACGACCTCGGCTGGGCGCACAGCGTCGAGGCCTGGCAGGACGGAGTGCTCGTCGGCGGGCTCTACGGCGTCTCCATCGGCGGGCTGTTCGCGGGCGAGTCGATGTTCCACACGGTGCGCGACGCCTCGAAGGTGGCTCTCGTGGGGCTCGTGGAGCGCTTCCACCGCGACGGCGACCCCCGCCGCCTCGTCGACGTGCAGTGGGCCACTGACCACCTGAGCAGGCTCGGCGCGCAGGAGTGGCCGCGCGAGACCTACCTCGCCCGCCTCGCCGAGGCCGTTCAGGCGCCTCAGGTCGACCTGTCGGCCTGACCACGCCCGGTTCGCGGCTCGCCGAGCACGACCCGGAACTCGGTCCAGTCCTCGTCCTCGGTCAACGTGACGCTGTGGCCCTTCATCCGCGCCCACGCGGGGACGTCGGACCACGCCGCCGCGTCATCGGCGAGCAGCAGCAGGGTCGCCCCGGCAGGCAGGCCCCGGCTGGCTCGGGCCAGGCGGATGACGGGGACCGGGCACCGCGTGCCCCGCGCGTCGATCACCGGCGGGCGGTCGGGCGGATCCGTGGGGCTCACAGGTCATCCGTCCCGAGCCGACGGCGCACGGCGGCCACGGCATCCGGCAACTCCCGGCACAGCCGGGCGACATCGGCCTCACGGGTGGGGGAGACCGCCCGCAGGGGCAGGGTGATCCGCACGTTGCCGTGGGTGAGCACCCCCATCGCAGCGAGCACGTGGCTGGGGCGCAGGTCGCTGGAGGTGCACGCGGAGCCGGAGCCGACGACGAGGTCACGACGTGCGAGTTCCTCCAGGAGTACCTCACCGTCGACGTAGAGGGCACTGAACGTCACGACGTGGGGGAGCCGGTCCTCGGGATCGCCCACGACGGCGACGTCGGGGATGCGGGCCGCCACGTCGCGGACCCGGTCCACGAGGGCGCGAGCGGCACGTTCCTCGTCGGCGTGCTCCTGCTCGGTGCTCACCCAGGCCTGGGCAGCGGTGAGGGCGAGGGGAACCCAGGGCGCGGCGAGGGCGCGACGGTGCTCGGCCTCACGGCGGGGCCCGGGCAGGCCCCAGCGCGTCCCGGTGCGCACGGCGAGCAGGCCGAGGGGTGGCCCGCCGAAGGTGGCGGCATCCGCCACGATGACAGACCCGGCACCCGTGGGGTGTGCTGCCGGGTCACGACCGAGGGATGCCGTCGCGTCGAGGAGCAGCGGGATGCCGGCTGTGCGGCACAACGCGTCCACGGCGGCGACCGGCTGGCGGGTGCCCACCTCACCGTTGGCGCTCTGGAGCACCGCGGCCGCGGGTGGGCCGTCGCCCGGGTTGTCGAGCGAGGCCGCGAAGGCTGACACGTCGACTCGACCCTCGTGGTCGACGGGCACTGGCTGGTCGGTTCCCGGTGACAACAGGACGACAGAGCGCTCCACGGCACTGGCGACCACGCGGGTGCCGACCCGTCGGCGGGCGTGTCGCAGCCCGTCCAGGCCCACCGTCAACGCCGTCTGGGCGTCGGGGTGGAGGGACAGCTCGTCGGGGCGGACACCCACGGCACCCGCCAGCACCTCCCGGGCCTGGTCGAGGGCAGCCCGGGCTCGTCGTCCCGGGGGGTGCAGGGCCGCAGGGTCGCCCCAGGCGAGGTCCACCGCGGCGTCGAGGGCGGCGCGGGCCGCCGGGTGGAGGGGGCCCCTCGAGGCGTCGAGGAGGCCGGTCGTGCCGAGATCGGTCCGCGTGGGCGCCACGCCTGCACGGTAGTCGAACCCTGCCTGACCGCGCGGGGGGTGGTGCAGTAGGGTTTGGCCTTGTCCGTCCACCTCCTCCAGACGAAGGGTGCAGCGGTGCGCCAGCACGTCCTTTCATCGCCCCGTCGGTTGCGTCGCCGAGTCGGCTCCGCGACCCTTATCGGCGCGCTGTCCGTCGCCGCCCTGACCGGGTGTGCCAGCGGCGAGTTGCGCGGCAACGCCTCCACCGGGTGGCTGCCGCCCGCCGTCACCGAGGGTGGCGAGGTCGTCACCAACCTGTGGATCGGCACCTGGATCGCCGGGCTCGCCGTCGGTGTGCTCGTCTGGGGTCTCATCGCCTGGTGTGTCGTGGCCTACCGCCGCCACAAGGACGACAACGAACTGCCCGTCCAGCTGCGGTACAACATCCCGATCGAGATCCTCTACACGGTGGTCCCGATCTTCATGGTCGTCGTGCTCTTCTACTACACCGCACGCGACGAGGCCACGCTGCTCGACACCTCCCAGGACCCCGACGTGACGGTCAACGTGGTGGGCAAGCAGTGGAGCTGGGACTTCAACTACCTCGAGGACGACGTCCACGAGGTCGGCGCGCAGGCCATCCTCACGGGTGAGCCCGGGGCCGAGGAGACCATCCCGACGCTGTACCTCCCGGTCGGTGAGCGGGTCGAGTTCGTGCTCACCTCGCGGGACGTCATCCACTCGTTCTGGGTGCCGGCGTTCCTCCAGAAGCTCGACATGATCCCCGGCCGCGTCAACCGCTTCCAGGTCGTACCCACCCAGGAAGGCACGTTCAAGGGCAAGTGCGCCGAGCTGTGCGGGGCCTACCACTCGAACATGCTGTTCAACGTGGCCGTGGTCTCCCGGGCCGAGTACGACAAGCACATCAACGACCTTCGGGCTGCGGGCCAGACCGGCATGCTCAACAACACGATCAGCCGCGGCGAACTGATGGACGGCCAGGACGCCGGCACCGACGGAGGTAACTGACCATGAGCGCCGCCACCGAATCAACGATGTACCGCACGGCGGGGGAGAAGACCACCACCCGCCGCCTCGCTCCCGGCTCGACCGTCGTCAAGTGGGTGACGACCACCGACCACAAGGTGATCGGCAACCTCTACTTCATCACCGCGTTCATCTGGTTCATCATCGGTGGCCTCATGGCCCTGGTGATCCGGGCCGAGCTCATGGCCCCGGGCCTGCAGGTCGTGGACAACCCCGACCAGTACAACCAGATGTTCACGATGCACGGCACGATCATGTTGCTGCTGTTCGCGACGCCCCTGTTCGCGGGCTTCGCCAACGCGCTGATGCCGCTGCAGATCGGCGCCCCTGACGTCGCCTTCCCGCGCCTGAACATGTTTGCCTACTGGCTCTACGTCTTCGGTGGCGCCATCGCGGCAGCGGGCTTCCTGACGCCCGGCGGTGCCGCGGCCTTCGGCTGGTTCGCGTACGCACCGCTGTCCGACGCGAGCTTCAGCCCCGGCCTCGGCGGCGACCTGTGGGTCTTCGGTCTGGCGCTCGGTGGCTTCGGCACAATCCTCGGTGCGGTCAACTTCATCACCACCATCCTGTGCATGCGCGCCCCCGGCATGACGATGTTCCGGATGCCGATCTTCACGTGGACGGTGCTCGTCACCTCCATCCTCGTGCTGCTCATCTTCCCGGCACTGGCTGCCGCGCTGTTCGCGCTGGGCGCCGACCGCCGCTTCGGGGCGCACGTGTTCGACCCGG
>NZ_DAORSO010000046.1:0-8824 GCF_035443565.1 Ornithinibacter sp.
CCCGCGCCCCGGCCGTGCCGACCGCGAGCGTCGAGAGCGACTCGCTCCCGGTCACCCAGCGATACGAGAGGTTTGACGCACGGCGCGCACCGCCGTGGCGCCTCTCCGGGTCAGAGTCACGACGTCGCTGAAATAGCGGGAGTGTGTACTGCGCAGCGCCTCAGCAGATTCGGCGCCGAGCACCACGACCTCAACATCGGGGTTTCCGCGGTGGAGCTGCTCCGCCGCAAACCGCTGGCTCATGGCCTCCCGCGCGTCCGTGAACTCCTCTTCACGAAGCACACGTCCACCGAGCCGGTCGAACACGATCATGAAGTGCTTCATGGTGCGTGCTCCTTCACAGTCAGCCGAGGGCGTCGTCGATGCCACCGTACAAGTCGGAGATGGCTGCTAGCAGGTCGTTCGTTGACTCTTCGAACTCTGTGAACGCTACCTGATCCAGAGATCGTTCCCGTTGCATGTCCTCAAAACGTGCAATCACCTCTGTCGCACGGTCGAGCGTCTCAAGGAGATGACCCCGTGTATAGCCCGGCACGATTTCGATGTCCGCGCCAACCAGCGGCTCGCCATAGCGGATCCCTCGACCCCAGCGATCCGCCAGCCTTTCGATGGTTTGCGCCCAGATGTCTTGAGGGGTCGTTCGCACTTGGATCTCGACAGGCAACTCATCTCGCCGAACGATCACATGAACTGCGCGGTACCCGTGTGTCGGGTTTGCCCTCCTGTCCACGACTCGACTACTCGCGCCGAACTCCCGGACGATCGCGTCGACGACTTCGTCCTGCTCGGAGCAGCCGCCGTCTATGACGATTCGCACCCCTGCGACGTCCTGAACGGACTTGAACGAGGTCCCACGATTCAACTTGTCAATCAGTGTGCCGGTGGACTTGACGCGGGAGGTCGAGGCATACCCCAACGCAGCCAGTGTCGCCTGCACCTCGTCCAGCGCCCTTTGGTAGGAGTCAAGAACCGCGTGGAGGAGCAGCCAGTCGGCGTCCGTGACCTCGCCTTGACGCAGCCGCCTGCCAAGCGCATCTAACGCGCTGCGCGACACCGGTAGCGGCACCGTAGGTCACTGCCCCAGGAACTTCTCGAAGCCCTTGGGCAGGCTTGCCGGGTCGATGGTCGCCGGGTCGCCCGCGCCGGGAGCGCCGAAGGCACCACCGCCGGATGCCGGGCGCTCGGCCGCCGCTCGCTGCTCGGCTGCGCGCTTGGCCGGGTTTCCGGACTTGGACTTCTTGCGCTGGGGCACCTGCTGACGGCCGCGCTTGCCCGGGCCGGAGCCTCCGCCCGGCATCCCCGGCATGCCCCCGCCGCGAGCGAGCTGCTTCATCATCTTCTGGGCGTCGGTGAAGCGCTCGAGCAGCTGGTTGACCTCGGAAACGCTGGTGCCCGACCCCTTGGCGATGCGGGCCCGGCGCGAGCCGTTGATCTGCTTGGGGTGGTTGCGCTCGAACGGGGTCATCGAGCGCACCATGGCCTCGACCCGGTCGAACTCGCGCTCGTCGAAGGCGTCGATCTGGGCCTTCATCTGGCCCATGCCCGGCATCATGCCGAGGATCGACTTCAGCGAGCCCATCTTCTTGATGGCCGCCATCTGCTGAAGGAAGTCGTCGAAGGTGAAGTCCTCGGCAGCGAGGAACTTGCGCTCCATCTCCGCGGCGTGGGTGCGGTCGAACGCCTTCTCGGCCTGCTCGATGAGGGTGAGGATGTCACCCATGTCGAGGATGCGAGAGGCCATCCGGTCGGGGTGGAAGACCTCGAAGTCCTTCACGCCCTCGCCGGTGCTCGCGAACATGATCGGGCGGCCGGTGACCGAGGCAACCGACAGGGCAGCACCACCGCGGGCGTCGCCGTCGAGCTTTGTCAGCACGACACCGGTGAGGTCGACCCCGTCCTGGAAGGCGCGGGCGGTCTCGACCGCAGCCTGACCGATCATCGCGTCGATGACGAACAGGACCTCGTCGGGCTGGATCGCCGCACGGATGTCGGCGGCCTGCTGCATGAGGTTCGCGTCGATGGCGAGGCGACCTGCGGTGTCGACGATGACGACGTCGTGCTGGGCCCGGCGCGCGTGCTCGACACCGGCGCGCGAGACGGCCACCGGGTCGCCGTGGCTGCGGGTGCCCTCACCCGTCTCGGAGACGACGTCGTGGCCGAAGACGTTGCCGCGCTCAGGCGCGAAGACCGGCACGCCAGCGCGCTCACCGACGACCTCGAGCTGGGTGACGGCGTTCGGGCGCTGGAGGTCGGCGGCCACGAGCAGAGGGGTGTGGCCCTGGTCCTTGAGCCACTTCGAGAGCTTGCCGGCCAAGGTCGTCTTGCCGGCACCCTGGAGGCCGGCGAGCATGATGACGGTCGGCGGCTGCTTGGCGAACGCGATCGTGCGCGTCTGTCCCCCGAGGATGCCGACGAGCTCCTCGTTGACGATCTTCACGACCTGCTGCGCGGGGTTCAGCGCCTCGCTGACCTCGGCCCCCAGCGCGCGCTCACGCACGGCGTGGGTGAACTCCTTGACCACCGGCAGCGCGACATCGGCGTCGAGCAGGGCGAGACGGATGTCGCGGATCGTCTTGTTGACGTCCGACTCCGTGAGACGACCCTTGCTGCGGAGGTTCTTGAAGGTCTCGGTCAGGCGGTCGGAGAGGCTGGTGAACACCGGTCAAGGCTAACGGCTGATGCCGACGGGCCCCGACCGCCAACACCCTCACCGCGAACGTGGGTGAAAATCGTCGGCTGGACGACGATCTTCACCCACGTTCGCAGGAGGGCCGGAGGGTTCGCCGGAGGGTCGGAGGTTTCGCAGGAGGGTCGCGTGGCTCAGATGCCGTCACACGTGTCGATGATGAGGCTGACCGCCTGCGCGACCCGAGCGGGCGGCAGGGGCAACCCGTCGGCCCCGGTCAGGTAGAAGGTGTCGAGGGTCTGGCCGGCATAGGTCGCGATGTGGGCCGAGCGCACCGAGATGCCGGCCAACGCGAAGGCGGCACCGATCTCGTGGAGCAGTCCGGGCCGGTCCTGGGCACGCACCTCGAGCACGGTGGCGTCGCTGCTCGCGCCGGGGACGATCAGCGCTCGCGCCTGACCCGGCGTGCCGATCGACGACCGCCCTGACGGCCTCGGGTGGTGTGCCCGACGCCGGTCCAAGGTCGTGAGGGGTCCACGATCCCCCTGCGCGAGGCGAGCCAACCCGCGCTCGATGCGCGCGGCATCCGGCACCGCTCCACTCGGCGACTCGACGTGCCACTCGTTGACGGCGATCCCGTCGACGGTGCGCAGGATGGCCGTGCGTACGGTGTGGCCCTCGGCCGCGAGCAGGCCCGCGGTGTCGGCGAAGAGCCCGACCCGATCGAGGTCGGTGATGTCGAGGCGGTGCGACCCGCCGGTGGCGATGACTCGCACGTGCGGCTCCCCCGCCCGCACCGAGGCCAGCCCACCGGCATCGAGCACACCCCAGGGGACGATCGCCGAGTCGGCAACTCCGACGGGCACACCGACCCGGGCCGGCCCCGCGAGCCGCTCGCGCACGGCAGCGGCCAGCTGCGCGAGCAGGGTGGCTCGCCAGTCGGTCCACGCCGCCGGCCCGGCCGCGGACGCGTCGGCTTCGCTGAGCGCGAGGAGGATCTCGAAGACGTCGCCGTCACCGTCGACCGCGGCGATGGCCGCATCGACGGTGGCCGGGTCCTGGTGGTCGCGCCGGGTGGCGAGCTCGATGAGGGTCAGGTGCTCCCGCACGAGCAGCACGAGAGTGTCGACGTCCTCGGGCGAGAACCCCCATCGGGTGACGATCGGCCGGGTCAGCTCGGCGCCGGTGACCGAGTGGTCGTGGGCCCCACGGATCTTGCCGATGTCGTGCAACAGGGCTGCGACGAGCAGCAGGTCCGGACGCGAGACCCGTCGCACGAGCCCCGCCGCTCGCACCACGGTCTCGATGAGGTGCCGATCCACGGTGTGCCGGTGCACCGCGCTGCGCTGCGGCCGCGAGCGCACCGACGCCCACTCCGGGATCCACCGGTCGATGATGCCGACCTGGTCCAGCCCTTCCCAGACCCCGACGAGGCCGGGTCCGGCGGCGAGCAGGTCACCGAGGAGGTCACGCATCCACGGCGGCCACGGGGCCTCGGGCAGCGGCGAGCTGGAAGCGAGGTTGTCCAGCGTCGCCGGGGCGATCGGCAACCCGGCCCGGGCCGCGACCACACCGGCCCGCAGCGGCATCCCCGCGTCGGCCTCGGCGAGCCGGGCGGAGCCGAGGACGACCTCGCCGTCGCTGGAGAACAGCCCGTGGCCGAGCGGCGTCATCTGCGGGCGGCGCGGCCCGACGCGCAGGGTCCTCGCGCGCTGCGACTGGCCGGCCCGGCGCAGCGTGCCGTCGAGGGCGTAGGCGATGACTCGTCCGGCGTGCGAGACCGCCGTCAAGAGGTCGTCGGAGTCCTGGTGGCCCAGGAGCGCGGCGACGGCGTCGTGGTCCTCGCGTCCGAGCCGGTCACGGCCCCGGCCGGTGACGACGTGCACGGCGTCGCGGACGTCGAGCAGGGTGGCCTGGGCGGCATCGACCCCGCCGTGGGGTCGGTCGGCGAGCCAGGCCTCGGCCAGGGCGGACAGCACGGTCATGTCCCGCAGGCCGCCGTGGGCCTCCTTGAGCTCGGGCTCGATGGACTGGGCGAGGTCACCCTGTCGCTGGTGGCGCGAGGCCACGGCCTCGACCAGCAGGGGCAGCCGCTTGCGGGCGTTGCCGCGCCAGTCGTGGGCCACGGTCGAGCGGGCCGCGACGACGAGCTGCTCGTCACCCGCCAACGGAGCGAGGTCGAGCAGCCCCACGGCGGCGGTGAGGTCGGATGCCGCGACCTGGCGGCACTGCGTCACCGTGCGGACGCTGTGGTCAAGACGCACCCCGGCATCCCAGATCGGGTACCAGATGCGGTCGGCGAGCGCCGTCAGCTCCTTGGCGGGCAGCGAGCGCTCGGAGTGCAGGAGGACGAGGTCGTAGTCGCTGAGGGGGCCGGCGTCACCGCGGCCGATGCTGCCGACGGCCGCCAGGGCGATTCCCTCGATCCGGCTCCCACCCGTGGCGCTCGCCCAGATCCCGGCGAGCCACCGACGGTTGAAGGCTGCGAGGGCGGCCCGGCGTGCCGGGCCGGCACCCGCGACGGCGAAGTCGCGGGTGCCGGCCAGGTCGAGCCGCCTGGAGCTGAGCTCGCTCGAGGGGGTTGTCATGCTCAGATCGCCTCGACGCCGCGCTCTCCGGTGCGGACCCGGGCGACGTCCTCGACCGGGACGACCCAGATCTTGCCGTCACCGATGCGGCCGGTCTGGGCGGCCTTGAGGATGACGTCGACCACGGAGGAGGAGTCCATGTCGTCGACGAGCACCTCGATCCGGCTCTTGGGTACGAAGTCGACGGTGTACTCGGCACCGCGGTAGACCTCGCTGTGGCCACGCTGGCGCCCGTAGCCGTGGGCCTCGCTGATGGTCATGCCCTGGATGCCGAAGGCCTCGAGGGCCTCCTTCACCTCGTCGAGCTGGTGGGGCTTGATGATGGCAGTGACGAGCTTCATGCCTGGGCTCCTTCGAGGTTCTTGGCCGGGGCGCCAGTGGGGGCGGCGCTGGGGCCACCGCTCATCCGACCACCGCGAGAGTTGATGTCGTAGGCCGACTCAGCGTGCTCGGAGCCGTCGATGCCTGCGATCTCGACGTCCTCCGGAACGCGCCAGCCCATCGTCGCCTTGAGTGCCAGGGCGATGATCAGCGTGACGACACCCGAGATGACGAGCGTGGCAAGCGCGACGAGCACCTGCAGGACGAGCTGGTCGATACCGCCACCGTAGAACAGACCCGTGGAGGTCGCGAGCAGTCCCGCGCCGACGGTGCCCCAGAGGCCGGCGACGAGGTGGACGCCGACGACGTCGAGCGAGTCGTCGTAGCCGAGCTTGAACTTCAGGCCGACGGCGAGGGCGGCCAGGCCACCGGCCACGACACCGAGGATGATCGAGCCGAGCGGGCTGAGGGCGCCACAGGCCGGGGTGATCGCGACGAGACCGGCGACGACACCCGAGGCCGCACCGACGGAGGTGGCGTGACCGTCACGCACCTTCTCCACGACGAGCCAGCCGAGCATCGCCGCGCACGTCGCGGCGGTGGTGTTGACCCACACGAGGGCGGCGGTCTCGTCAGCGGCGAGCTCGGAGCCCGCGTTGAAGCCGAACCAGCCGAACCACAGCAGGCCGGCGCCGATCATGGTGAGCGGCACGTTGTGGGGGCGCATGGCCACCTTGCCGAAGCCGACGCGCTGGCCGACGACGAGCGCCAGGACCAGCCCGGCGACACCGGCGTTGATGTGCACGACCGTGCCACCGGCGAAGTCGATCGGCACGACGTTGGCGACGCCGTCGGTCACGCCGAACACGGCTGCGGCCAGGCCACCCTCGGCACCGCTGAGCAGGCCGCCGCCCCACACCATGTGGGCGATCGGGAAGTACGCGAAGGTGACCCAGAGGGCGGCGAAGACCATCCAGGTGGAGAACTTCACCCGGTCGGCGACGGCGCCGCTGATGAGGGCGACGGTAATGACCGCGAAGGTCAGCTGGAAGCCGACGAACGCGAGCTCGGGGATGTTGCCGTAGCCCTCGTAGCCGAAGGGGTTGATGATCGTGTCGGTGCTGGCGAGGCCGAACTTCTCGAACGGGTTCGCGATGATCCCGCCGACGTTCTCGCTGCCGAAGCTCATCGAGTAGCCGTACAGGACGTAGATGATGCCGACGACGCCCATCGCGCCGAACGACATCATCATCATGTTGAGGACGGACTTGGTTCGGGTCATGCCGCCGTAGAACAGGGCGAGACCGGGGATGGTCATGAGGAGGACGAGGGAGGCGCAGAGGATCAAGAACGCCGTTGCTGCGTAGTCGACCGTCTCCGCTGCCTCCGCCAGGGGCATCAGTGGTGTGCTCATGTCGTCAACGATCACCCCGGTCCGTTACCCCTCACTCCCCCGGATGTTTCGGGGATGTTGCATCAGGCCAGTGGGTGTAAGCATCCGGTTTCACAGGACCAGAGGTCTCGCATCCTGAGACCTGGTGACCGTGGGACGATACGGCCATGGCTCCACACCCGCTCACCGCCGCACCTCTGCCGGTCCTGGTGTTCGACGGGGACTGCGCGTTCTGCACGACCTCGGCCGGCGTCATCACGCGCCGGCTGCGGCGCTCCCCCGATGACTACGCCGTGCAGCCGTGGCAGCACCTCGATCTCGACGCCCTGGGCCTGACGCCCGAGGAGTGCGACGAGGCGGTGCGCTGGGTCGGTGAGAACGGCATCCGGGATGCCGGTCACGTCGCCATCGCGCGGGCGCTGCGCGCGTCACGCTGGTGGGTGCGCCCGGTCGGTGTGGTGCTGGTGGCGCCGGGGGTCAACGCCCTCGCGGCCCGTGCCTACCGGTGGGTCGCGGCGAACCGGCACCGCCTGCCCGGCGGCACCCCCGCCTGCTCCCTCCCGTCGCCCCCGCCTCCGGCGGCCTAGTCCAACAGGGCGTCGACGAACGCCTCGGGCTCGAACGGCGCCAGGTCGTCGGGACCCTCGCCGAGCCCGACGAGCTTGACGGGGACTCCCAGACCGCGCTGGACGGCGACGACGATGCCGCCCTTGGCGGTCCCGTCGAGCTTGGTGAGCACGATGCCGGTGATGCCGACGACCTGCGAGAAGACCTCGGCCTGGCGCATGCCGTTCTGGCCGGTGGTGGCGTCGAGGACGAGCAGGACCTCGTCGACCGGGCTCTGCTTCTCGATGACCCGCTTGACCTTGCCGAGCTCGTCCATGAGGCCGACCTTGTTCTGCAGGCGCCCGGCGGTGTCGATGAGCACCACGTCGGCCTCCATCTCGGCGGCAGCCTTGACGGCGTCGAAGGCCACCGCGGCGGGGTCTGCGCCATCGCGGTCGGAGCGGATCGTAGGCACCCCGACGCGCTCGCCCCAGGTCTGGAGCTGGTCGGCGGCGGCTGCACGGAAGGTGTCGGCAGCACCGAGGACGACGTCCTTGTCCTGCGCGACGAGGACCCGGGCGAGCTTGCCGACGGTCGTGGTCTTGCCGGTGCCGTTGACCCCGACGACGAGCACGCACGCCGGTCGGCCGTCGACCCGCGACGACACGATCGAGCGGTCCATCGACGGGTCGACCAGGGTCAGCAGCTCCTCGCGCAGCCAGCCACGCACGGTGGCTTCGTCGGTCGTGCCCTCGACAGCGACCTTGGTGCGCAGGGAGTCGACGAGCTCGGTCGTCGCGGCCACACCCAGGTCGGCCGCGAGCAGGGTGTCCTCGACCTCCTCCCACGCAGCCTCATCGAGCTTGCCGCCCGACAGCAGGGCCAGCAGTCCCTTGCCGAGGGCGCTGTTGGACCGGGCGAGGCGGGCCCGCAGCCGGCGCAGGCGACCAGCCGGGGCATCGGGACGCTCGAGCGTCGGGGTGGGGACCGGCTCGGGGGTGATGACCTCCGGCTCGAGAGCCGGTTCGAGGACGTCGGGGGCCGGGCGCTCGATGGTCCCGACCGCGCCCTCCGGAGCCGCATCAACCTCGACGGCGGGACCGCCGGGCGCGCTGCTCGGAGGAGTCGGGGGAAGCTCCTTGGACCGTCCTCCACGGCCACGCATCAGGCCAACGGCGATACCGCCGAAGACGACGATGATGCCGATGGCGACGGCGAGGTACTCCCACAGGGTGTCGATGGCGCTCACCCGTTCATCCTCGCAGCCGGGCGACCACCCCCCAAAACCGACGAGATCAGAAGATGCGGACCCGGTCGCTCGGGTCGACCCACAGCCCGTCGCCCGGGCTG
>NZ_DAORSO010000046.1:8924-18711 GCF_035443565.1 Ornithinibacter sp.
TCAGAAGATGCGGACCCGGTCGCTCGGGTCGACCCACAGCCCGTCGCCCGGGCTGACGCCGAACGCCTCGTGGAACTCGTCGAGGTTGCGCACGGCGTTGGCCCGCAGGTCCATCGGGGCG
Organism: Ornithinibacter sp.; assembly: GCF_035443565.1. Lineage (NCBI taxonomy): Bacteria > Bacillati > Actinomycetota > Actinomycetes > Micrococcales > Intrasporangiaceae > Ornithinibacter > Ornithinibacter sp. The sequence goes on from NZ_DAORSO010000046.1 coordinate 9,046, forward strand.
TGCGGGTCGAGGGCGAGGAGCCGCTCGGCCTCGGCGGCCCTCGCCGCACCACGCCACACCTGTGCCCAGCCGAGGAAGAAGCGCTGGTCGCCGGTCCACCCGTCGATCTCCGGAGCCGGCTCGTCGCCGAGGGAGATGCGGTAGGCGAGGTGCCCGATGGTCAGCCCACCGAGGTCGCCGATGTTCTCGCCGACGGTCAGGGCGCCGTTGACCTTGTGGCCCGGGGCGTCGCGGGTCTCCAGCTCGTCGAACTGGGCGATGAGGGCGTCGGCGAGGGCCTGGAAGGCGCTGCGGTCATGCTCGGTCCACCAGTTGCGCAGGGTGCCCGTGCCGTCGAACTGCGAGCCCTGGTCGTCGAAGCCGTGCCCGACCTCGTGGCCGATCACCGCTCCGATACCGCCGTAGTTGACGGCGTCGTCGGCGTCGACGTCGAAGAACGGGGGTTGCAGGATCGCGGCCGGGAAGACGATCTCGTTCAGGCCCGGGTTGTAGTAGGCGTTGACCGTCTGCGGGGTCATGAACCACTCGTCGCGATCGACCGGGCCGCCGAGCTTGGCGTACTGGCGGTCGACCTCGAACGCCACCGCCCGTCGGACGTTTCCGAGCAGGTCGTCAGCACGCACCTCGAGGGCGCCGTAGTCGCGCCAGCGCTGCGGGTAGCCGATCTTGGGAGTGAACTGGCCGAGCTTGGTCAGGGCCTCGCGGCGGGTGTCCTCCCCCATCCACGGCACCTGCGACAGACTGCGCCGGAAGGCCTCGACGAGGTTGTCGACGAGCCCGACCATGGCCTCCTTGGCATGCGGTGGGAAGTGGCGCTCGACGTAGAGCTGGCCGACGGCCTCGCCGAGGGCCTCCTCGACCAGACCGACGCCACGCTTCCAGCGCTCGCGCATCTCGGGCACGCCGGACAGGGTGCGGCCGTAGAAGTCGAAGTTCTCCTCGACGAAGGCCGACGACAGGTAGGGCGCGTGAGCGTGCACGACGTGCCACGCGAGCCAGTCGCGCCACGCCTGCATCGGCTCCTGCGTGAGGGCAGCCGACACCGACGTGATGTGGTCAGGCTGGCGCACGACCACCGCGTCGAAGGCATTCGCCGGGGCACCGAGGCCATCAAGATAGGCAGACCAGGTGATCTGCGGCCCCAGGTCCGTCAACCCGGCGAGGTCGAGCAGGGTGTAGGTCTTCACCGGGTCTCGGTTGGTCACCTTGTCCCAGTGCCCGGCGGCGAGCCGGGTCTCCAGCGCCATGACGCGCGCGGCCGCCTCGGCCGGGGCGGGCCAGCCGGCGAGCGCCAGCATGCGCTCGACGTGCCCGACGTAGGCGGCACGCTTGTCGGCGTGCTGCTCCTCGCGGTAGTACGACTCGTCCGGCAGGCCCAGGCCGGCCTGTTCGAGGTACACCACGTAGCGGCTCGGGTCACGGTCGTCGGTGTTGACGAACGGCATGACGAGACCGAGGATGCCGGCGCGTCCGAAGGTGCCCGACGTCGCCATCACCTCGTCCGGGGACGAGACGGCCGCGGCACGCGCCAGGTCCTGCGCGAGCGGCTGCGAACCGAGAGCCTCCACGGCATCCTCGTCCATGAAGCTCGCGTAGAGGTCCCCGACCTTGGCCGCCACGGTGCCGCTCTGCGGGTCACCGGCGGCGACCTCCTCGATGATCTCGCGAACGTGCTGCTCAGCGGTCTCGCGCAGCTCGTCGAACGTGCCGTAGCGACCGCGGTCGGCGGGAATCGGCGTCGCACGGACCCACGGCCCGTTGACGTGGGCGAACAGGTCGTCCTGCGGGCGCACGTTCGGGTCGACGGCGGTCGGGTCGATTCCGGATCTCACGGCGCTGGCTCCTCTGGGTCGGGGAAGGCGCCCATCGAATCACACGGCGCCGACACCGTCAGGTCGCGCCCTCAGGGGCGGGCGAACCGCGGCGAAGAAGAACCGGTCAGCGGCTGAGGAGCTGGCGGTCGCGCAGCGACCCGACGACCTCTTCGCCGCGCTCGCTGAGCACGTCGCGGCCGGCGCGACGGGCGGGAACGGCGACCAGGGCCATGACGGCGAGAGCGAGACCGAGGCAGAACAACATGCCGAGCACGACGGAGACCATGGTCACAACTGTCCCAGACGCCCCACTGGCCACACAAACCACACCGGCATCCGTGGCCGAATCGTCACCAAGCGGCACCACCGGCGCAGTCCCCCCGACTCCCCCGGCCACACGACGTCGGGCCCGACGACTAGGGTAACCGCGTGAGCGCCGAACCCTCGAAGTCGTCCGGCGATCCCGAGACCCCCGGCATCCGCGAGACCTCCGAGGCCGACGGCACCCCCGCTCCTGCCCCGGCGCGGCGCAAGCGCAGCCTGCCGATGTTCACCGAGGTGATCATCGCGCTCATCGCAGTCGCTCTGGTGCAGACATTCCTCATCAAGCCCTTCGGTGTGCCCTCTCAGTCGATGGAGAACACCCTCCAGATCGGCGACCGGATCGTGGTCAACCGCCTCGACGACGACGTGCGGGCCGGCGACGTCATCGTCTTCGGTCACGGCGAGACCTGGCAGGCCAAGGAGCTCCCCCCGGCCGACAACCTGCTCCTGAAGGGGATCCGCGCCTTCGGCGACCTCACCGGCATCGGTCCGAGCAGCACGTCGTACACGGTCAAGCGGATCATCGGCATGCCCGGACAGAAGGTGGCGTGCTGCACCGACGTCGGTGCCGTGACGGTGGACGGCAAACCGCTCACCGAGCCCTATGTCTTCGAGGACCTCCCCTTCGTACCCGGCATCCAGGACTGCACGACCTCGCCCCGCTCGGTGCGCTGCTTCCCCGAGATCACCGTCCCGAGCGAGAACCTCCTGGTGCTCGGTGACCACCGATCGCAGTCAGCGGACTCCGTCGTCGGATGCCGTGGGGTCACCCAGGGGCAGGAGTGTGCCAAGTTCGTGCCCAAGGAACGCGTGATAGGCCCCGTCGTCGGACGGTTCTGGCCGCTCAGCGAGTTCGGCTCCCTGCCCCACGGGAACTGACGGCGACGCTGTCGCGCACAGCCAGCGCCGTCGCGCAGCCACCCGGCGTCAGGCCGTGGCGGCGACGTCCCTGATCCGCTGGGAGACGACCGTCGTCACACCGTCACCACGCATCGACACCCCGTAGAGGGCGTCGGCCACCTCCATCGTCCGCTTCTGGTGGGTGATGACGATGAGCTGGCTGGAGTCGCGCAGCTCCTCGAACAGCGTGATGAGCCGCCCCAGGTTGGTGTCGTCCAGCGCCGCCTCGACCTCGTCCATGATGTAGAACGGGCTCGGCCGCGCCTTGAAGATGGCGACGAGCAGGGCCACGGCGACCAGTGAGCGCTCGCCACCGGAGAGCAGCGAGAGCCGCTTGACCTTCTTGCCCGGCGGGCGGGCCTCGACCTCGATGCCCGTGGTCAGCATGTTGTCGGGGTCGGTGAGGACAAGGCGCCCCTCCCCACCGGGGAAGAGCCGCTCGAAGACCCGCTCGAACTGCACCTTGGTGTCGGCGAAGGCCTCGGTGAAGACCTCCTCCACCCGCTCGTCGATCTCCTTGACGATGTCGAGCAGGTCGCGCTTGGAGCGTTTGAGGTCCTCGAGCTGGGTGGTGAGGAAGGTGTGCCGCTCCTCCAGGGCCGCGAACTCCTCGAGGGCGAGCGGGTTGACCCGGCCCAGGGCGGCGAGCCCGCGCTCGGCCTTGCGCAACCGCTTCTCCTGCACCTCGCGCACGTAGGGCGCGGGCTCGGGAGCCTCGTCGGGGTCCTCGCCGGGGGCGACGACGTGCGGAACGAGCTGGTGGGGGCCGAACTCCTCGACGAGCACCTCGGGGTCGATGCCGAGCTCCTCGACGGCGCGGGCCTGCAGCTGCTCGATGCGGGCGACCTGACGTGCGCGGGCCACCTCGTCACGGTGGGCGGTGTCGGTGAGGTCGCGCAGCTCGTCCTGCACGGTGCCGAGCTCGGTGCGCAGTGCCACCGCTGCCCGGTCGCGTTCGGCGCGTTCGGCCTCCGCGGTGTCGCGCAGCGTGGTCGCCCGGGCCAGAGCCTCACCGATGCGCGCCACGGCGTAGACGGCGGCGGCCCGCACGGCCTCGGCGACCGTGGCCTCGCGGCGGCGGCGTTCACGCCGTTCGCGCAGTCGCTCGCGCGCGGCGAGCTCGTTGCGGGCGGCCCCTTCGAGGGAGTCGGCCCGACCCTTGAGGGCACGGGCCCGCTCCTCGCGGGTGCGCAGGGTCAGCCGAAGCTCGGTCTCCGCGGTGCGGGCGCGGCTGGCTTCCAGCTCGAGCCGGTCGCGCTCGTCGGTCGACGGTTCCTGCGTCTCGAGCTCGGGGGCCTCCTGCGCCTCGGCGAGTCGCGCCGATAGTCCCTCGAGCTCGGCCCGGTCGCGGTCGAGGTTCTCGCGCGCCACGGCGATCGCCCGCTCGGTGCGTTCGGCCTCGGCGGATGCCGTGCGCACCGCAGCGCCCAGGCTCCCGAGCCGCTCGGCGACGGCCGCCATGCGAGCGTCCGACTCGTGCAGGGCCTCGAGCGCCGCATCGACCTCGGTCGCGACCGCACTCGCGGCCTCCCGGGCCGCGACGAGTGCAAACCGGGCCTGCTCCGACTGGGCGGTCGCGGCATCCAGCCGTTCCCGGCTCTCGTCGACGGCCGCCTGGAGCTCGAGCAGGCTCTCCCCCGCGCTGCTGCCACCCCGGGCCCACCCGGGGCCGAAGACGTCGCCGTCGGCCGTGACGGCCGTGATCCCCTCACCGCGAGCGACCAGCGCCAGGGCGTGCGCGGCGGTCGGCACGAGCGCCACCCGTTCGAGCAGCTGCTCGACCGCAGGTCGCACGTCAGCGGGGGCGGTCACGACGTCGCGCGCCCACACCGCCGACCCGTCCAGCGCAGGCCACTGCACGCCATCCGACGGGGATGCCGTGGTGCCGACGAGCAGCGCGGCGCGCCCGCCGCTGGTCTCGCGCAACGACTCCAGAGCGCGGGCGGCGTGCTCGCCGCTCGGGACGGCAAGCGCCTCGGAGGCCCACCCGAGCGCAGCGGCGACGGCAGCCTCGTGGCCCCCGCTGACCTGAAGCAACGCCGCGACGGTGCCGATGACGGCGTGCTCGGCGTCCGCGGCGGCGAGCAGGGTCGCCGCACCGTCCTTGCGACGCAGGCTGAGCTCCAGGGCCTCGATGCGGGCGGTCGCGGAGGAGCGGTCACGCTCGGCGTCGCGCTCGCGCGCCACGAGGGCCTCGATCTGCTCCTCGATCTCGGCGAGTCGCGCAGCGGCGCTCTCGTAGGCCTCGTCGAGCCCCTCCTCGCCCTCCTCCTCGACGGCGACGCCGCCCTCGAGCTGGGCGAACTCCTGCTCGGCCTCGGCAGCACGGGCGCGAGCTGCCGCCACCGTCGCCTCGAGTCGGCCGATCTCGGCCTCACCGGCCTCGATCCGGCTGCGCCGGGCCGCCACCTGCCCGGCGAGCTTCGCCAGCCCCTCACGACGGTCGGCGGCCGCCCTGGCCAGCCGCGACAGGCGGTCCTGCTCGGCCGCGTAGGCCGCCTCGACCTCTTGGCGGGCCGTCACGGCAGCAGCCAGCTCGCTCGTGGCCGCGGCGACCTCGGCGAGCAGCGCGGCCTCGGCCGCGCGGGCCTGCTCGGCCTGGGCGCGCAGCTCCTCGGGGTCGCGCCCAGAGGTGGCCTCGTGCTCCTGGTCCTGCGAGAGCAGGCGCACCCGCTCGGCAGCCACCGACCCGGTGGAGTCGAGCCGGTCGCGCAGGCTCTGCAGGCGCACGAAGCGCTCCTGGGCGCGGGTGAGCTCGGGGGCGGCCTCGGCGGACCGGCGCTCGACGTCGGACAGGCGGGTGCGCACGTCCTCGAGGGCGTTCTCGACGGCGCTGCGTCGCTCGATCAGCGCGGTCTCGTCGGCGACCTCCTGCTCGAGCAGGCTGGTGAGCTGCACGAGGTCGTCGGCGAGCAGGCGCAGGCGGGCGTCACGGGCGTCGGCCTGGATGACGGCGGCGCGACGGGCGGCCTCGGCCTGGCGACCGAGGGGGCCGAGCTGGCGGCGGATCTCACCGGTGAGGTCCTGCACCCGGGTGAGGTTGGCCTCCATCGTCTCGAGCTTGCGCAGCGCACGCTCCTTGCGGCGGCGGTGCTTGAGCACGCCGGCCGCCTCCTCGATGAAGCCACGACGCTCCTCGGGCGTGGCCCGCAGCACGGTGTCGAGCTGGCCCTGCCCGACGATCACGTGCATCTCACGGCCGAGGCCCGAGTCGGAGAGCAGTTCCTGCACGTCGAGGAGCCGACAGTTCGTGCCGTTGATGGCGTACTCGCTGCCGCCCCCACGGAACATCGTGCGGGTGATCGTCACCTCGGTGTAGTCGATCGGCAGGGCGCCGTCGGTGTTGTCGATGGTGAGGCTGACCTCGGCCCGGCCCAGCGGCGGGCGTCCGGCGGTGCCGGCGAAGATGACGTCCTCCATCTTGCCGCCGCGCAGGCTCTTCGCGCCCTGCTCACCCATGACCCAGGCGAGGGCGTCGACGACGTTGGACTTGCCCGACCCGTTCGGCCCGACGACGCAGGTGATGCCCGGCTCCAGGCGCATCGTCGTCGCCGAGGCGAAGGACTTGAACCCCTTGAGGGTCAGCGTCTTCAGGTACACGGTGTCGTCGCAGCTTCCGTCGGGTGGCGCAGGCTCGGCAGGAGCCGGATGCCGCCCGACTCTACCGCCGCGTCAGGCCCGGTCCGCGGAGTTCTGGGCCGCGTCGGGGTCTGCTGCGAGGGCCTCGTGGTGGCGGATGACCTCGGCGATGACGAAGGTGATGAACTTCTCGGCGAACTGCGGGTCCAGCCCGGCCTCGTCGGCCAGGCCGCGCAGGCGGGCGATCTGGCGCTCCTCGCGGGCCGGGTCTGCCGGCGGCATCCCGATGGCGGCCTTGAGCTCGCCGACCTGCTGGGTGGCCTTGAAGCGCTCGGCGAGCAGGTGCACGAGCGCCGCGTCGATGTTGTCGATGCTCGAGCGCAGGCGTGCGAGGTCGGGAGGGGTGTCGCTCACGCCGTCATCGTAGGAAGCCGCGGCATCCGCGGCGCTCCCCCGTCCACCCCCCGGATGCCGTCGAGCCTGGTTGGGAGCGCGCGTCACCGCTCGCGGAACCCGACCTCACCGCGCGGGTCACCGCGCAGCGGGGCCGACACGGTGCTGACATGACCCGGCCGCCCGGCGGTGGACACCGGCTCGGAGAGCAGGGTCAGCAGGGCACCGAGAGCGGGGACGGGGCCCTCGGCGACCACCTCGACCCGGCCGTCCGCGGTGTTGCGGGCGTGCCCGGTCAGGCCCAGCTCGAGGGCCCGGGCCCGCACCCACCAGCGGAACCCGACGCCCTGGACGTCCCCGCGCACGAACACCGTGACGCGGCGCGTGGGCTGATCGTCGTCCATGGACACCCAGCGTAGGCCTGCGCGCCTCCGCACCACTGTCACCACCTGCCCCTACCGTTACCGACATGAGCACCGTGACGGCTCACAGCCCCGGCGGACGGGACGCCACGACGGGCGTGCCCGCACCGGCGCGTGCCGCCGAGGGTGCACCGCGCCCCGGCCGACTGCCTGGCCTGGACGGCCTGCGCGCCCTGGCCATCGTCGCGGTCCTGACCTTCCACCTCGACCCGTCCTGGCTGCCCGGCGGGTTCCTCGGGGTCGACGTGTTCTTCGTCGTCTCGGGGTTCCTCATCACCACGCTCCTCGTGCGCGAGCGCGCGGCCACCGGCGGGCTGGACCTCCCGGGGTTCTGGACCCGCCGCGCCCGCCGCCTGCTGCCCGCCCTGCTCGTCTGCGTCCCGGCCTCCGTGCTCCTCGCCCGCCTGTCCGAGGGCGACCTGCTCGTCGGCATCGGGCGCCAGGTGCTCGGGGCGTTCACGTTCACGTCGAACTGGCTCGAACTGGCCGCTGGAAGCGACTACTTCGCAGCCACGACGCCCACGCTGTTCATGAACCTGTGGTCCCTCGCCGTCGAGGAGCAGTTCTACCTCCTGTGGCCGCTCGCCGTGCTGGTGCTGCTGCGGGTGACGCGGGGGTACGAGGCCCGCGCTGCCGTCGCGCTGGGCCTGGCCATGCTGTCGGCGGTGCTGATGGCGGTGCACGTCGACCCGCAGAGCCCGACCCGCGCGTACTACGGCACCGACACCCACGTCATGGGGCTGATGCTCGGCGCGGCGCTGGCGTTCGCGTGGGCAGCCCCGCACCGCGCGTGGACGCGCACCCCGTGGTGGGGCGCCCACCGGCGTCAGGTGGCCGCGGCGGCGCTCGTCACGCTGCTCGCACTGATGGCGACGGCAGGTGAGGCCTCGGCGTGGACGTTCCGCGGTGGCATCCTGCTCGCCTCGCTCGCGACGACCGCCCTCGTGCTCGTCGTCGTCGAGCGGCCCGGACGCCTGCAGGCGGTTCTGGAACTGCCCGCAGCCCGCTGGATCGGTGCCCGCAGCTACGGCATCTACCTCTGGCACTGGCCGGTGTTCCTCGTCATCGGCGCCGACCTTCCCGTGGCACCCGGCAGCCCGGCCTACCTCGCGACCCGGGTCTGGTGCGTCGTCATGACCCTCGTCATCGCCGACCTGTCCTACCGGTTCATCGAGACGCCCGTGCGCCGGCACGGCTTCCGCGGCACCGCCGGTCGTGCCCTGGCCCGGCTGCGGGCGATGGGCACCCGGGGCGCTCGTGTCCTGTGGGGTCTCGCGCTGGTGCTCGCCCTGGTCGTCACCGTGGTGCTCGTGACCGCGCCGGAGCGCACCGCCACCGAGGAGCTCATCACGGCCAACGAGGCCGCCCTCGCTCTCGAGGACACGACGGCATCCTCGGCTGACGAGCGTCGGCCTGCGAACCCGGGCACCGCCACAGCGGATGCCGCCACGACCTCACCCAGCCCCACGGCATCCGCCGCCGTGGCGGACTCGACGACCGCCGACTGGACGATGCCCTCCGGCAAGGAGATCGACGTCTTCGGCGACTCCATGGCCGTCGGGTCGATCCACGCCCTGCGCTACTACTTGCCCGGCATCCGCGTCGACGGCAAGTCCAACCGCCAGTGGAGCGCCGCGCCCAAGTACGTCGCCGCCAAGGGTGACTCCCTGCGGCGAGCCGTGGTGATCGTGCTCGGCACGAACGCCGGCACCGACCTGCCGGTCGCGCGCAAGACCCTCGACGCCATCGGGCCGGACCGCATGGTGGTGCTGACGACCGTCCACGGCCGGTTCGCCCGCGCCGAAGAGGACAACGCGGCGCTGCGCGAACTCGTCAAGGGTCGACCGAACGTGCGCCTCGCCGACTGGGATGCCGCCCTGAAGGGCACCAGCGGACAGCTCCAGAGCGACGGCATCCACCCGAGCCTGAAGGGCTCGCACCTGTTCGCCAAGACGGTGCGCCAGGCCTTGGCCGACCTGTCGGAGGAACGCACCGGCAAGACCGTGGTGCTCAAGGAACTCCCCGGCCCCTGAGGGCTCAGGCAGGTTGGCGCCGGGCCCTCGGACGGGGCTGGCAGCGCGGGCAGGAGAACGACGACCGGTTCATGAAGTGCTCGCGGCGGATGAGGGTCCCGCAGCGGCGGCAGGGCCGGCCCTCCTGGCCATAGGCGGCGAGGGAGCGGTCGAAGTAGCCCGACGCGCCGTTGACGTTGACGTAGAGGGCGTCGAAGCTCG
>NZ_DAORSO010000047.1:0-9640 GCF_035443565.1 Ornithinibacter sp.
GAGCGGAATAGTTGACACGTCAACTAGCGTTGGGAATAGTACTCCCCGAAACCGGGGAACCCAGAAGCGCCAAGGAGCTGATCACCATGCCAGCCGTGACCGTCGAGAACATCCTCACGCTGCCCCGCGTGTCGCACCCCGCGCCGGATGCCGTGACGCGCCCCGTGCGCTCGGTCACGACCGCGCCGAGCGGCTTCGAGGGCGAAGGGTTCCCCGTGCGGCGAGCCTTCGCCGGGGTCGACCTGGCGGCGCTCGACCCGTTCATCCACATGGACCAGATGGGTGAGGTCGAGTACGCCCCGGGCGAGCCCAAGGGCACGGCCTGGCACCCGCACCGCGGCTTCGAGACCGTCACCTACATCATCGACGGCACCTTCGAGCACCGCGACAGCCACGGTGGCGGTGGCACGATCACCAACGGTGACACCCAGTGGATGACGGCGGGCTCAGGTCTGCTGCACATCGAGGTGCCGCCCGAGTCGCTCGTGCTGTCCGGCGGGCTGTTCCACGGCCTCCAGCTGTGGGTCAACCTGCCCGGGTCGATGAAGATGTCGAACCCGCGCTACCAGGACATCCGCGGCGGCGAGGTGGCCCTGCTCTCCACGCACGACGGCGGCGGCCTCGTGCGCGTCATCGCCGGCGAGGTCGACGGCCACCAGGGCCCCGGCATCACCCACACCCCGATCTCGATCGTGCACGCCACCATCGAGGCCGGTGGCCAGCTGCGCCTGCCGTGGAACCCCCAGTTCAACGCGCTCGTGTACGTGCTCAACGGCCTCGGCACGGTCGGCCCCGACCGTCGCCCGATCCGCCAGGGACAGCTCGTCGTGCTCGGTGCCGGAGACGTCATCGAGGTCGGTGCGAACGAGCAGCAGGAGAGCCGCAGCCCCAGCCTGGACCTCTACATCATGGGTGGGCGCCCGATCCGCGAGCCCGTCGCGGCCTACGGCCCGTTCGTCATGAACACCCGCGCCGAGCTGGTCCAGGCGTTCGAGGACTTCCAGGCGGGCAAGCTCGGCACCATCCCGTCGGAGCCGCACCCCGGGCACAGCTTCAGCTGAGCACCCTTCAGCCGGGGCGGCGGCCGAGCATGATGACCGTCGCCACCCCCGAGGCGCGCTCGCCGATGCGCTGTGTCGCGAGCGGGCGCTCCTCGGGTGGCAGGGCGACGAGATCCATCGCATCGAGCCACACCTGGCTGCGCCACGACTGCGCGAGCGTGCCGAAGGCCCACTCGTCGAGCGGGCCCATCAGGGCGTCGAGCATCTCGGCCAGAGGTGACCACTGGGCGACGACGTCGCGCTGCACCTCGTCAGTGGTCTCGTCGATGATCGTGTTGACCAGTTCGTGGTCCTCGTGACGATGGCGGCGCTGCTCCTCCTCGAGGGTGCCCCAGTCGTCGAGCACGTCGACCAGGGCGAGGGCGAGGTCGTGGTTGATGTGGGCGTTGATGCCGAGCATCAGCGCCTGGAGCGGGTGGCAGCCAGGGTCGGAGCACGCGTCGAGGGCGCCGCGCCAGATCTCGGGGCACGTCCGTTCGGGCACCGGGGTGACGGTCGCCTCGACGCCGTCCGGGGTCGTCGTGACGGTCGTGACCGTGGTCAGGGTGAAGTCGCCCGACCGGCCGTATGCCTCCACGGCGTAGAAGTAGTAGTCGGCGAACCGGTCGAGCAGACGCGTCACCCACACACCGTCGTGGAAGGCCCCGTTCCGCACGCGCTCGCGCACCCGTCTCGTCATCACGAGGTAGCACTCGGAGAACACGGCCCGACGGTCCCCGGACGCCGTCCACACCTGGGTCATCGACTCCAGCCGTCGTTCGGCGCTCACCACGTCGCCCATGGGTCCAACCGTAGGGGCACGCGGTGCGCTCAGGTGGCTTTTCGGCCCCTGCCCTTCGGGCCGGCGGCTGCCAGCTCGCCGCGAGCCGCGAGGGCCAGCTCGCGGACGCGGGCGAAGTCCTCGTCGGTGTACACGCCCTTGACCCCCGAGATCGCCGCAAGGCGCATCCCGTGCCGGAGCCCGAGCTGGTAGATCTCCTTGACCTTCTCCCACTCGATGGCCCGACCGACGGTGAAGGTCTCGTAGCGGCCCTCGAGCGCGAGGGCGACCGTCTCGGCCAGGCAGGCGTAGACGACGCCGGTGGGCAGGCCGATGTCGCGCATCCGCACCTCGCCGGGCAGCTCGATCTCGCCCGACTCCACGACGAGGACGTCGGGGCGTCGGGCGACGTCCTCGGCGGACAGGTCCAGCGGCCTCGCGACGTCGGTGATGACGCAGCCGGGCTTGACGTCCATGATGTCGAGCACGCGCTTGCCCGCACCCGAGGTCGCCGTGACGATGACGTCCATGTGCCGCAGGTGGTCGCCGGGGGTGGCGGCAGCGTGCACGACCGCGCGTGGGTGCTCGCGCTCGATGTCCTTCTTGAGGGCGAGCAGCTTGGCGGTCTCGGGGGAGACCAGCCACAGCTCGTCGCTGGCCAGCGCGAGCAGCCGGGCGCAGACCGAGCCGATGGCACCGGTCGCCCCCACGACCATGGCCCGCCCCCGGATGACGCCGTCGTCGTCGCGCTCCAGCAGGCCCAGCCGGTCCACGGCGTCGTGGGCAGCCCACAGGGCGCCGGACGCGCTGTAGCTGTTCCCGGTGGTGATCGGGAGGGACGCCTTGCGCGCCACCGTCACCCCGGCATCCCCGACGACCTTGGTGAAGGCCCCAAGACCCATGACCTGCGCGCCCAGCCGGCGCGCGAGCTCCGCGGCCTCGAGGAGCTTGTCGTAGGTGAACTCGGGGTCGTGGGCGAGGATCTCCTTCGGCGTCCCGCCCACCGTGATCAGCCACCCCTCGGCCTCGGCGCCGGTCGGGGACCTCACCCCCGTGACGTGCCCGTAGACGAAGGGGGGCAGGTACGCCATCCCCTTCTCGACGGCATCCATGACGACCGGCGGGGAGACCTTCGCGACCGTGCCGAGGGGTTCGACGTTGCGGAAGAACTTCTGCGACAGCGGGTGGATGACGAACGCGAACCTGCTCTTGCGGCGCGGGCCGTTGGGCTGCAGGACCCGCGGCTCAAGGCCGGCCGCGACGATCATCTCGAGGAGGTCGTCGTCGCTGAGGCGTTCGGGGGCGCCGCCCGGGGCCCGAACGGCCGCACGCATCATCGCCTCGAGGGTGGCGACGTCGACGGTGCTCTCGAACGGCTGCGGGGTGCTGTCGAGCACGAGGTCGACGTCCCGGGACGCGAGGTCGGCCAGCTGCGCGTCGGTGACCGCCGAGGTGATGACGGTCTTGCCGTGCAGGTCCGGGAAGCCGAAGGTCACCAGCTCGTGGTACGTCGCGACGACGACGTCGCAGTCCCGGGGGCGCTGGCGCAGCCATGAGCGGTTGACCAGCTCGCCCGGCGTCAGCGAGTCGTCGCCCACGGCGGACCGCACCCGGTCCACGGGGTGCCACGCGAGGCGCGCGACCCGGCCGAGCACCGGGACGCCCCCGAGCCGGCGCCCCGGCCCGGCGCCCACCGGCGGCGCCTCGAGGTGGAGGTTGTCGGTGTACTCGCGCAGCACACGGACCGTGCGCGCGTGGTCGCTGCCGAGCACGACGGTGCGGGCGTTGCTGAAGTAGCCGGGCATCTCGTACTGGACCCGCCGCACGGCCCACTCCTGGAGCACCTCGCGCAGCCGGTGCCCGTCGGTGGCCGTGCCGCCGACCGCCGACGCGACGAGCCGGGCCGTCGCCTCGGCGGGGTCGTGGTCGAGCAGCCCGGTGGCGGCCGCCTCGGCGCCCCCGTTCACCGCCACCTGGTCGGCGAGCTCGGACCAGCGCCGCACGAGCGCCTGTGCCGTGTGCACGTCGCCGTCGGTGCCCAGCCGCAGCAGGCGGTAGCGCCGGTCGAGGAACCGCACCCTGAGGTCGTGGTCGCGCGAGGAGGAGCCGAGGCTGACCTCGACGACGAGCAGCTCCGGGCCTGCTCGGCCGTCTGCTCCGTGGGCGGCTCGGCGGGGTGTCGTGGCGGGCATGTGCGTCCTTTCCGGGAACGGCTCAGGTCATCGCGTGCGCGTCGAACTCCGGGTGGGCACCCATGAAGTCGAGCAGCGTGTCGGCGTAGCTCTCGAACGCGGGGCAGGTCAGCCCGGACGCCGCGAGGTCGGTGGTCGTGGTGGTGGTGTCGTACGTCGTCGGCGAGGCGAAGTAGTCCAGCGCCTCGGCGGGCAGCCCCAGCAGGGCCTGCGCTCCCGGCACGTGGTCGACGAGGGCGTGGACGGGCGCGAGCGGCAGCGGCACCCACACGACCCGCTTCCCGAGGTGCCGGGCGAAGGCGGTCACGACCTCCCGGACCGTCGGGGGGTCGGGGTCGACGAGGGCGTAGGTGCGACCCCGCGACTCCTCCAGCACCGACAGCTCGTCCATGGCCCCGACGACGAAGTCTCGCGGGACGAGGCACACCCGGACCCGGTCCGCGTCCCCGAGGGCGGGGACGACGGCCACCGAGAGCTGGCGCAGCAGGAAGGTCGCGAGGAAGTAGGGCCCGTCGTACTTCTGGGTCTCACCCGTCGCCGAGTCACCCACGACGATGCCGGGGCGGTAGACGGTGGCGGGCAGGCCGCTGGCCATCGCTGCCCGCACCAGCACCTCGGCGTCGTACTTGGTCCGTTCGTAGTGGTTGCGGAAGGCCTGCCCCTCCTCGAGGTCGTCCTCGGCGAAGCAGCCCTCGTAGCGACCGCTGACGTAGCAGGTGCTGACGTACTGGAGGCGCCGCAGGTCGCGAAGACCCCGGCAGAACTCCAGGACGTGCCGGGTGCCCTCGACGTTGACGCGGCGCGCGACCTCGGGCGCGACGGCCAGGTCGTAGACGGCCGCGAGGTGCCAGACCTCGTCGACGTCGTCCAAGCCCGCGCGGTCCGCGGCCGACAGGCCCAGACCGGATGCCGTGACGTCACCGACCACGAGCCGCACCCGTCCCGCGGTGCCCGGGTCGGTGACCTCGAGCTCCTTGACCCGGGAGCGGGCGAGCGCGCCGTGCTGGCGCTGCACCAGGCACACCGCGTCGGTGCCGGGCCGGCGGGCCAGCAGGCGGGGGAGGAGCGCCGAGCCGAGAAAGCCCGGGAACCCGGTCATGAGCAACTGGCCCACGTCATTCGCCTCTTCCGAAGGCGCTGCCGGCTGCCCCGAGTGGGTCCCGGTCACGTCACCGGCTTCGCCACCTCCCACCCTACGGATCCCGGGCCGCCGGAGGAGCAGAGGGCGTCCGAGAACACACTCGGCAGCCCGAGGCGACGCCTCAGGTCAGCACGTCCGGGCCGATCGCGCCCGCCAGGGCGCGGACCGCGGCGTCGGCCTGCGTCTCGGGCAGCCCTGCGTAGCAGAGCACCAGGCCCCGCACGGGGTTCGCCACCGCGTAGGCCGACAGCGGGCTGACCGCGACGCCGACCTGCTCGAGCCGGGTGACGACGTCGAGGTCGTCGACGTCGTCGGGCAGGCGCAGCACGACGTGCAGGCCGGCCTCGACCCCGTCCAGCACCACGAACGGAAGATGGTCGGATGCCGCCGCCACCAGTGCCGCTCGCCGCGCGGCATAGGTGCGGGTCACCCGGGCGTGGTGGGTGGCGAGCGACCCGGAGGCGATGAACTCGGCCAGCGCCAGCCCGGTGGCCTCGTTGACGACCAGCCCCCGGCTCTCCAGCTCGACGCGCAACCGTTCGCGCAGCCGACGCGGTGCTGCGATCCATGCGACCCGCAGTGACGGCGCGATGAGTTTTGACGCCGTGCCGATGTAGACGACGTGGTCCGCGGCGCCCGGCATCGACCGCAGCGCGGGAAGGGGTGAGACGTCGTAGCGGAACTCCCCGTCGTAGTCGTCCTCGAGCACGAGGGAGTCGGTGCGCCGTGCCCAGTCCAGCAGCAGCGCTCGTCGGGTGACTGGCATCCGAGCACCGAGGGGGTACTGGTGCGACGGGGTCACGTAGACGGCCCGGGCGCTGCGCGGCAGGTGGGCCGGGTCGAGGCCGTCGCCGTCGACCGACACCGCCGCGACGCGGGCGCCCTCGGCCTCGAACGCGGTCCAGGCCTCGACGTAGCCCGGGTCCTCGAGGGCGACGGTGGACCCGACGAGGCCCAGTGCCACGGGCAGCGCCCGCAGCGACGCCCCGACGCCGGGCACGACGAGCAGGTCGTCGGGGGCCACCGCGACGCCACGGCTGCGCCGCAGGTGGTCGGCGAGCACCCGGCGCAGTCCTTCGTGGCTCGGCCCCGCGCCGGCGTCGTTGCCGGGCACGGCGGTGCCCGCGGCTCGCCAGGCGCGACGCCACGCGG
Source organism: Ornithinibacter sp. (assembly GCF_035443565.1). Taxonomy (NCBI): domain Bacteria; kingdom Bacillati; phylum Actinomycetota; class Actinomycetes; order Micrococcales; family Intrasporangiaceae; genus Ornithinibacter; species Ornithinibacter sp. The sequence goes on from NZ_DAORSO010000047.1 coordinate 6,307, forward strand.
CGGCATCGAGCAACGTGGTGTCCGGGCGTCCAGGGCGCAGGTCCCAACGGGGTGGGGCGGTCGCGACCGATCGGATGCCGACCGCCTCGCCGCCCGCGGTGGGCACGTGGCTGAGCGCCCCGGCTGCGGCGGCCCGGTCGGCGCCCGGGGCGACCACCGCACCCGAGCCGGCTCGACTGAGCACGAATCCGGCGGCCGCCAGCTCGTCGTAGGCCGCGACGACGGGGCCGCGCGAGAGGCCGAGGTCGGCTGCGAGGACTCGGGTCGAGGGCAGGGGGTCACCGGGGCGGAGCCGCCCGGAGCGCAGTTCGCCGACCACCGCGTCAGCGATCCGGTGGCGCAGCGGAGCGGCGCCCGCGGGCACGGTGAGCGCGAGCTCGACCGGTCGGGGGGTGCGCGGCATCCCTGAACCATAGTGGTCCTGTGATTTCACTGCCTACTGGATCTCGGCGTGGGCCACTTTGCCTTGATGAGATGGTGCGCCGGTGCCCCTGTCGGGGTGCCGAGAGAGGATGAGGCAGTGAGTTGGCTCCAGATGCGACCCGGGTGCGAGTGCTGCGACATCGACCTGCCTGCGGGTGAGGTCGGTGCCGTCGTGTGCTCGTTCGAGTGCACGTTCTGCTCGGGGTGTGCTGAGCACCTCGAGCGCGCCTGCCCGAACTGCGGCGGTGCCCTGATGCCGCGCCCGACGAGGGTCGGCGACGCCCTGCTGCGCCACCCGGCATCCACGACGCGCGTGGTGTCCGCCGGCGAGTGCCCCGGCCGGGGGTATGCCGGGCGCGGGAGCGTGGCTGCCGGTGCCTCGCGGCAGCGGTTGCGCCGTCTCACCGACCGGGCACGCTCGGAACGCGCCGACCTCGACGCCCTCCTCGACGAGGTGCTCACCGGCACGCTCTCCACCGTCGTCGACGGTCGACCCTGGGTCGTGCCCATGCTCTTCGCCCGCGACGGTGACCGGGTGCTCCTTCACGGGTCGACGGGCGCAGGCGCCCTGCGGCACGTCGCGGCCGGGGCCCCGGCGGTCTTCAGCGTCATGGTCGTCGACGGTCTCGTCGTCGCGCACACCACCTTCGACTCCTCGGCCAACTACCGCTCTGCGGTCATCCACGGCGTGCTGACCCCGCTCACGGGTGAGGACCGCGAGACCTCCCTGGACCGCATCTCCGAACGGCTCATCCCCGGCCGGACCGCCGAGGTTCGGCCGATGCTGCCCAAGGAGGTCGCGGCCACCCTGGCGATGGAGCTGCCCATCACCGTCGGCCAGTGGGTGCTCAAGGCCCGCTCGGGCGGTGCGTCCGTCCCTGACGAGGAGACCGACGCGTGGTCGGGCGTGGTCCCGTTGCGCGTCGTCGCCGGTGACCCCGAACCCGCCCCGTGGTCGGTGGAGGCCGCGACCCCGGTCCCGGCATCCGTCTCGGCCTTCGTCGAGCGGGTGGGCCGATGACCGCGCCGGTGCGGGCCACCGGCATCGGCTCGTGGCCCGGCGCGTCGGTGCGTGAGGCCGTGCGCACCGTGCGCGACCTGCTGCTCACCGGTGACGGCGACGGGCTGCCGCACCTGCCCGAGACCCCGGCCCGCGGTCCCGGTGCCGACATCATCGGGCGGGCCGCCGGCCTGCTCGTCGACCTGCCGGTCGACCTGCAACCCAGTGGCTGGCGACTGGTCGACCGCCCGGGTCGCGACTCCGGGCGCACCGCAGCCCTGCACCGCGAGGACCTCGACGAACTGGCCGAGGCCTACGACGGCTACGTCGGCCCGCTCAAGGTCCAGGTCGCCGGGCCGTGGACCCTCGTGGCGTCGCTGCGGCTCAACCGTGGCGAGCGGGTGATCTCGGATGCCGGGGCGGTGGGTGACGTGACCGCGTCGCTGAGCGACGGCATCCAGAACTACGTCGCCGACGTGCGTCGCCTCGTGCCCGGTGCCGACGTCGTCCTCCAGGTCGACGAGCCGTCCTTGCCTGCCGTGCTCGAGGGATCGCTGCCCACGTCATCGGGGTACGGGCGGGTGCGGGCGGTCGAGCCGCACGACGTCATGCGCCGCCTCGAGCAGGTGCTTGCCGCCCACGACGGTGAGACGGTCGTGCACTGCTGCCACCCCTCGGCACCGCTGCCGCTGCTGCGCGCCACCGGTGCAGGGGCGCTGGCCATCGACGTCACGTCCGCCACCCCGGCGCGCTGGGAGTCGATCGCCGCGACGCTCGAGGCCGGCACCGGGCTGTATGCCGGGTGCCTGCCGACCGACGGCTCGGGCACCGACCAGGGTGCACGGGCGCTGGTCCTCGAGGGCTTCGAGCGGGCCGGGCTGGCGGCCAGTTCGCTCACGGGGCTCGTGGTCTCACCGGCGTGCGGACTGGCCGGGCTCACACAACAGGGGGCCCGGGCCGTTGTGCGCACGGCGCTCGACACGGCGCGCCGACTCAGCGAGGAGGTTCCGGCGTGACGACGCAGCCGCGTGTTCCCTGGCAGGTCAAGTACCTGGCGCTCGTCCTCATCTGGGGGTCGAGCTTCCTGCTCATGAAGGTCGGTCTCGAGGCCCTGACGGCCGTGCAGATCTCCGCGCTGCGGATCCTGTCCGGGGCGGTGGTGCTGCTCGGCCTGCTCTTCGCGCGCGGGGGCCGGCTGCCGACGGGGGCTCGCGTGTGGGGCCACCTGCTCGTGTGCGGGTTCTTCCTCGGGGCCCTGCCGTTCACGCTCTTCGCCCTCTCCGAGACGCGGATCAGCTCGGCGCTGGCGGGGATCGGCAACGCGGCGACCCCCATCGCGACGGTGCTCGCCACCATGGCGATCCTGCCGGGGGAGCGTGCCACCGGGCGCCGGCTGGTCGCCGTCGGGGTCGGCTTCCTCGGAGTCATCACGATCATGCAGCCGTGGACGGCCACCGACCGGCCCGACCTCGTCGGGTTCTCGATGGCCCTCATCGGTGGCGCGAGCTACGGCATCGGGTGGACGTACAACCGGAAGTTCCTCAGTGGGGTCGACCTCGGCGGGCTCTCGCAGCCGGCGGCCACGTTGACGAGCGCGCTCGTGCTCATGGTGCCGTTCGTCGTCACGTGGGCGCTGCTGCAGCCCGAGGGCCTGGCGGCGATCTGGGCCTACGACGCCGCGGGGGTCGGCGACCTGCCCTGGCTACCGCTGCTGTGCGTGCTCGTGCTCGGCGTCGTCGGCACCGGGTTCGCCTACATGCTCCAGTTCGACGTCGTCCGCGGAGCGGGGCCGGTCATCGGCTCCACCATCACCTACCTCATCCCCGTGGTGTCGGTGCTGCTCGGTGTGCTCGTGCTCGGGGAGCGCCTCGGGCCCTGGCAGATCGTCGGCTTCGTGATCGTGCTCGGCGC
>NZ_DAORSO010000047.1:9740-18632 GCF_035443565.1 Ornithinibacter sp.
TCACTCAGCCGGGGCGTGCACCTCGCGGCGCAGGATCTTGCCGGTCGGGCCCTTGGGCAGCTCAGGGACGACCCACACGGTGCGCGGGTACTTGTACGCCGCGATCCGCTCCTTGGCGAAGTCGATGATGTCCTGCGGGGTCGCCGTCGAACCCTCGCGCAGGGCCACCGCTGCACCGACCTGCTCGCCGTAGAGCTCGTCCGGGATGCCGACGACAGCCACCTCGAGCACGTCGGGGTGCTCGTAGATGCACTCCTCGACCTCGCGCGGGTATACGTTCATGCCGCCGCGCAGGATCATGTCCTTCTTGCGGTCGACGATGGTGAAGTAGCCCTCGGAGTCCATGGTCGCGAGGTCACCGGTGCGGAACCAGCCGTCGGGGATGGCCTCCGCGGTGGCCTCGGGCTTGTTCCAGTAGCCCTTCATGACGTTGTCGCCGCGGATGGCGATCTCGCCGACCTCGCCGACGGGCACCTCGTTGCCGTCGAGGTCGACGCACCTCATCTCGCAGCCGGGGATGGCCACGCCGATCGTGCCGGGCTTGCGCTCCATCGTCGGCATGTTGAACGACGCGACGGGCGAGGTCTCGGACAGGCCGTAGCCCTCGAGGATGACGCAGCCGAACTTCTCCTCGAACGAGCGCATCACCTCCAGCGGCATCGCGGAGCCGCCGGACGCGCAGGTGCGCAGCGACGACGCGTCCATGCCGTCGGATGCCGGGTGGTTGAGGATCGCGGCGTACATCGTCGGTACGCCCTGCATGATCGTCACCCGCTCCTTCTCGATGACCTCGATCGCTGCGGCGGGGTCGAAGCGCGGGATGAGGGCGAGCGATGCCCCGGCGATGGTGGCGGCGTTGAGCCCGACGACCAGGCCGAAGACGTGGAACAGCGGCAGGCAGCCCATCACGATGTCGTCGGCCGTCATCTGCTGGATGACCTTGGCCGAGCGCAGCGCGTTGAGGTGGATGTTGGAGTGCGTCAGCTCGGCGCCCTTGGGCCGGCCGGTCGTGCCGGAGGTGTAGAGGATGATCGCGGTGTCGTCGTCGGCGCGCTCGTGCGGGTCGGTGATCGGGTCGCCGCCCTCGAAGGAGCCGGCCACCGGGCCCATCGGGCCGCACTCGATGATCTGCGTGCCGCTGTTCTGGGCGCCCTTGGTGGCCTCGGGCACGAAGTCGGGCCAGACGAAGGCGATCTTCGCGCCGGAGTCGGTGAAGAAGTAGTCGATCTCGCCGGCCTTGAGCAGCGGGTTCATCGGAACGACGATGCCGCCGGCCAGCAGGATGCCCCAGTAGACGACCGGGAAGGCCGGGACGTTGGGGAGGATGATCGCGACCCGGTCGCCGGGCTGGATGCCGTTGGCGCGCAGCGCTCCGGCCACGGCCGCCGCCATGGCGTGCAACTGGGCGTAGGTCACGCCCTGGCCGTTGATCCGCAGCGCATCCTGCTCGGCGTTGGTCGCTGCAGTGCTCGTGAGGTTGGTCGCGAGGTTCGTCATCGGGGCTCCTGGGCTCGGCGGCTCTGTCGGGCTGGCCCATCGTCGCACGCGTTTAGGCTGGTGCGATGGCGAGCTGGCAGATGCGTGCGGTGGCGCTCTACGTTCGCGCCACCCGCAAGAAGCGTTACGCCACCCGCGAGGCCGGCCTGGCGTTCCTCCACTCCGCCAAGGGCCCCTCCGACCCGCCCGCGAAGGCACTCGGTGACAGCCGCGTGAGCACCCACCGGGTGCGGGGCCGCGACGTCCACGTGGTGCGCGGACCCGGCCACACGGCATCCGCTGCAGGGGCGGTCGTCTACCTCCACGGGGGTGCGTACACCAACGAGGTCGTCGACCAGCAGTGGGCGTTCGTGGCTGCGCTGGCGGCGCGCACGGGCGTCGAGGTGCACGTGCCGATCTACGGGCTCGCGCCGCACCACACGGCGTCCGAGGCGGTCGACCTCGTCGCCGAGGTCGTGCACGGTCTCGTCGCCCAGGGGCGTTCGGTGGTGCTGCTCGGCGACTCCGCGGGCGGTGGGCTCGCCCTGGTCGCCGCCCAGCAGGCGGCGCCCGCCGTGCGCCAGCGGGTGGCCGGCCTGCTGCTGATCGCCCCGTGGATCGACCTCACGATGGCCAACCCCGCCGTGGATGCCGTCGAGCCCACGGACCCGTGGCTCACCCGGGCGGGCCTGCACCCGATCGCGCGGTCGTGGGCGGGTGACCTCGCTCTTGACGACCCCGTCGTGAGCCCCCTCTTCGGCGACCTCACCGGCCTGCCGCCGGTCGAGGTCTGGGTCGGGACCCGCGACATCACCGCGCCCGACTGCCGCGAGCTGGAGCGTCGGATGCCGGACGGTGCCGCCTTCGCGCTCCACGTCGAGGACGGTGCGATCCACGACTACCCGCTGCTGCCGACTCCGGAGGGTCGCGCCGCGAGTCGCGAGATCGGCGAGCGCGTCACCGCGCTGCTCACGGCATCCGGCTGACCCTCGGCGGATCGCTCAGATGACGCCGAGCAGCACCATGGCGTCGGCGACCTTGGTGTAGGCCGCGAGGTTGGCGCCCATGACGTAGTTGCCCGGGTCGCCGTACTGCTCGGCCGTCTCGACGCACTGCGCGTGGATGGAGGTCATGATCGCCTCGAGCCGTTCCTCGGTGGCCTCGAAGGTCCACGAGTCGCGGCTGGCGTTCTGCTGCATCTCGAGCGCGCTCGTGGCCACGCCGCCGGCGTTCGACGCCTTGCCCGGGGCGTAGGCGACACCGGCTTCCTGGAGCAGCGCGACCGCCTCCGGGGTGGTGGGCATGTTCGCGCCCTCGGCGACGAGCTCGACGCCGTTGGCGATGAGCGCGCGGGCGCCGCTCTCCGGGAGCTCGTTCTGGGTGGCGCAGGGCAGTGCCACCTGGCAGGGCACGTCCCAGATGGACCCGCCGACGACGTGCCGGGCGGAGCCCCCGCGGGCCTCGGCGTAGTCCGACAGCCGGCCCCGCCGAACCTCCTTGACCTCCTTGAGCAGGTCGAGGTCGATACCGGTCTCGTCGACGACGTAGCCGCCGCTGTCCGAGCAGGCGACGACGGTGCCGCCGAGCTGCGCGACCTTCTCGATCGCGTAGATGGCCACGTTGCCGGAGCCGGAGACGACGACGCGCTTGCCGTCGAAGGACTGGCCGGCCGTCGCAAGCATCTCCCGGGCGAAGTACACCGTGCCGTACCCCGTGGCCTCGGTGCGCACCTGCGAGCCGCCCACGGAGATGCCCTTGCCGGTGAGCACCCCGGACTCGTAGCGGTTGGTGATGCGCTTGTACTGCCCGAACAGGTAGCCGATCTCACGCCCGCCGACGCCGATGTCACCCGCCGGCACGTCGGTGTACTCGCCGATGTGCCGGTAGAGCTCGGTCATGAACGACTGGCAGAAGCGCATGATCTCGGTGTCGGAGCGGCCCTTGGGGTCGAAGTCGGACCCGCCCTTGCCGCCGCCGATCGGCATGCCGGTCAGGGCGTTCTTGTAGACCTGCTCGAAACCGAGGAACTTGATGATCGACAGGTTGACGCTCGGGTGGAAGCGCAGACCGCCCTTGTAGGGGCCCAGCGCCGAGTTGAACTCCACCCGGAAGCCGCGGTTGATCTGCACCCGGCCCTGGTCGTCGAGCCACGGCACGCGGAAGATGATTTGCCGCTCGGGTTCGCACATGCGCGAGAGCACCGACCACTGCGCGTACTCGGGGCGGGTGCCGATCATGGGGGTCAGGCTCGCCATGACCTCGAAGACGGCCTGATGGAACTCCGTCTCACCGGGATTGCGCGAGAGGACCATCTCGAAGTGCGGCTGGACCCGGGGGTGGAGTTTCGCGGTCATGGGCCCACTCTGGCAAACCTCGACCGCTGGTGTCGTGCCGGGTCACCCAGCGGAAGGCCGGCGGGCGTCGCCCGCGGGGCGCGCGAGCCGGTGGCGCACTCCGCGCCCGCAGCCGACCTCGACCGTCGGTGCCCGTCGGTGCCCGTCGGTGCCCGTCGCTACGGTGGCCGGGTGATCACCGTCGACGAACTGCTCGCCTCCTGCGACATCGCCCTGGACGCCTACGCCGAGAGCTGCCGCGCCCTGGGTGACGACCTGCTCAACGTCCGGCTCGACGACGTGCCGGGGAGCAACACGGCATCCGGTCTCGTCGCGCACGTGGTCGGGGTCATGGCCCGGTGGGGCCGCACGGTCAACCGCGGCATCGTCGTGCCCCGCGACCGCGATGCCGAGTTCCGAGCGACCCTCACCGTCGACCAGGCGATCACCATGCTCGAGGCCGGCCGAGCCAGCCTGCACGAAGACGCCCGGGCGGCGGCACCGCACGAGGCGCCGCGCAACCCACCCGCGGGCGACGGCCTCACCCGCCACCGCACGCAGGGTGCCGTGCTGCTCCACGTGTTCGAGGAGCTCACCCAGCACCTGGGGCACCTCGACGTCACGCGCGACGTGCTGCTCGCCCGTCGGCGCCCTGCGGCAGGATGACCGCCGTGAACGCCACGCCGATCGACCCCGCCTCGACGCCACCCACCGACGCCGACGCCGTGCCGGACGAGGCCCGTCACGCCTGGGTCACCCTCGCCGAGCAGGTCCGGGCCCACCAGTTCGCCTACCACGTCAAGGACGCGCCGACGATCAGCGACGGCGAGTACGACGCCCTCATCCGCTCGCTGACGGCGCTCGAGGACGAGCACCCCGCCCTGCGCACCCCGGACAGCCCGACCCAGCAGGTGGGCGGGGCGATCTTCTCCACCGACTTCCAGGCGGTCGACCACCTCGAGCGGATGCTCAGCCTCGACAACGCCTTCGACGCCGACGAGCTGCGCACCTGGGCGGCGCGAGTGGAGCGTGATGCGGGTGGCGCGGCGCACCACTTCCTGTGCGAGCTGAAGATCGACGGGCTCGCGATCAACCTGCTCTACGAGGGCGGCCGGCTCACCCGGGCACTCACCCGCGGCGACGGGCGAACCGGTGAGGACGTCACCCTCAACGTGCGCACCATCGCCGGCATCCCCGAGACGCTGAGCGGTGACGACGTCCCCGAGCTCGTCGAGATCCGCGGTGAGGTCTACTTCCCGCTCGCCGCCTTCGCCGACCTCAACGCGAGCCTCGTCGCCGCGGGCAAGGCGCCGTTCGCCAACCCGCGCAACACCGCTGCGGGGTCGCTGCGCCAGAAGGACCCGCGGGTCACCGCGACCCGCGACCTGCGCATGCTCGTGCACGGCATCGGCGCGCACCGGGGGCTGGAACTGACCCGGCAGAGCGAGGCCTACGACCGGATGCGGGAGTGGGGTCTGCCGGTGTCCGACCAGTTCCGCGTGGTCGAGACCGTCGACGAGGTGCTCGCCTTCATCACGCACACCGGCGAGCACCGGCACGACAACGCCCACGACATCGACGGCGTCGTCGTCAAGGTCGACGAGGTCGCGGTCCAGCGCCAACTCGGCTCGACGTCGAGGGCACCCCGGTGGGCCATCGCCTACAAGTACCCACCGGAGGAGGTCAACACCAAGCTCCTCGACATCCAGGTCAACGTCGGACGCACCGGGCGGGTCACGCCCTACGGGGTCATGAAGGCGGTCGTCGTCGCCGGGTCGACGGTCACCCAGGCGACCCTGCACAACGCCGACGAGGTGCGGCGCAAGGGCGTGCTCATCGGCGACACCATCGTGCTGCGCAAGGCGGGCGACGTCATCCCCGAGATCCTCGGGCCGGTCGTCGACCTGCGCGACGGCACCGAGCGTGAGTTCGTCATGCCGACCCACTGCCCCTCGTGCGGCACCGCACTGGCCCCCGAGAAGGAGGGCGACAAGGACATCCGCTGCCCCAACGCCCGCTCCTGCCCGAGCCAGCTGCGGGAGCGGCTCTTCGCGCTCGCCTCACGCGGTGCGTTCGACATCGAGGCCCTGGGCTGGGAAGGGTCGATCGCCCTGCTGGAGTCGGGCGTCCTCGAGGACCCCGAGCTCGGCGGCCCCACCGAGGCCCGGCTGTTCTCGCTGACCGTGGACGACGTCGCCCGGGTGCCGCTCTACACCCGCACCGCGAAGAAGACCGACCCGCCGCAGGACGTCGTCGACGGCCGCGTGCTCTCGGCGAACGGCCACAAGCTCGTCGCCAACCTCGACTCGGCGAAGGCCCAGCCGCTGTGGCGGGTGCTCGTCGCGCTGTCCATCCGCCACGTGGGCCCGACCGCCGCCCGGGCGCTCGCCTCCCACCTCGGTTCGATGGATGCCGTCCGCGGCGCCTCGCTCGAGGAGCTCGCCGGGGTGGAGGGCGTCGGCCCGGTCATCGCCGAGTCGGTGCGCGACTGGTTCGACAAGCCCGGCAACGAGTGGCACGTCGCGATCGTCGACCGCTGGGCCGCCGACGGTGTGCGCATGGTGGACGAACGGGACGAGTCGGTGGAGCAGACGCTGGCCGGGCTCACGATCGTCGTCACCGGGTCACTCGAGGGGTTCTCACGTGATGAGACCAAGGAGGCCATCCTCAGCCGCGGGGGCAAGGCCTCGGGGTCGGTGTCGAAGAAGACCGACTACGTCGTCGTCGGCGAGAACGCCGGCTCCAAGGAGGACAAGGCCCGCGAGCTCGGGCTGACCATCCTCGACGAGGCCGGCTTCCGCCGCCTGCTCGACACCGGCAACCCCGATCCCGTGTCCTGACCTTCCGGCGGGAACAGTCAGCAAAACACGACCCGGCTGGCCTGGATCGGCGTGGCCAGCCGGGTCGAGTCTGTGGGCGGATCCCCCGAGGCGTCGTGCAGGCGGTCCCGGGTTACCGGCAGTGCGCACTCAGGGAGCGCGTCGCGGGTCGACGGCCCGCGTGGTGATCGACGGGGCGCCGGTCTGCGTCTGGGCACCGTGTGCGGTGTGCACGGCCCGCACCTCCAGCGGACGGTCGGACACGATGTCGAGCACCCCGAGCAGCAGACCCGGGCCGTGGTCGACGGCCTCGTGCAGAGCGCAGCAGTCGTCCATCGTCGCGTGGTTCGCGGGCAGTTCCAGCTTGGCGAACGGCTTGGCCGGCTGGATGTCGGGCTCGCGCCCGATGGTCTTGCCGTCGACCACGAGCGGGGCGAACCGCTTCTCGATGACGGCGGTGCACGTGGACGGGTTGCTGATGAGCACGGCCGTCGCGTACCGGCCGGGCACGACCGCGCAGGGGCCGTCGTCCTTCGTGGGGTGGCCGCCGCCGGGGCCCTCGGGGTGGTCGCCTCGGTCGTCGTGGTCGTCGCGCCCGCGAAGGGGCGGCCGCTCACCGCAGACCACCTCGACGACGTAGTGGTAGCGGCACTTCGGCACCACGACCCGCACCGGCTTGCTCGCGACCACGACGTCGTCGGCGACGACATCGATCGTGCCGGTGAGCTCCTGGTCGCGCTCGGCGCACGCCTTGGTGCCGACCCACACCACCTCGAAGGTCAGCGTGTGCGTCTCGTCGCCGGCGAGCGGACCGTAACCGGCCGCAGGGGTGATCGACTCGACGAACTGGGCCGTGTCGCCAGTCGCCACGAGGTGCACGTTGCCGGTTGACTGCACCGCATCGGCGATGAGGTCGCTGAGCGTCGAGACGATGCTGCCCGGGTCGACGCCGGTGCGGTGCTCCCCGCCGGTGGCGGCCGTGATCCGGGTGGCCTGCCCCGCGGTTCCGTTGGCGGCACAGGTCGGGTAGTCGAAGGATCCGGAGTTCGGGTCGCCGTCGAGGGCGTCGGCGACCCCGGTGGTGGTGCTCACCGCCACGACGGTGATGTTCGCCCCGGTGAGGGCAGCGGTCGCCGTGGCCTCCGTGATCGCCGCAGGCAGGCCGGTGAGGTCGGTGCAGATGGGGTCGTGGCCGGGAGTGTCGCCGAACCACACGATGATCCGCTTGCTGTCGGTGCGCCACCCGATGCTCGTGTTCGTCGCGAGCTCCTGAAGGGCGTAGAGCTGGCCCTCGGGCGTGTCGCCGCCCTCGTCGGCGTTCCACGTCGAGATGGCGCCGGATGCGGCCGCCGTGCTGGTCGTCGGGGCGAGCTGGTGCTGGAAGGCGTAGGAGTTGGGGGCTGGCACCGTGAAGTCGCGGTAGTTGCCGACTCCCCACGCGACGTCGAAGGCTGCCAGGGCGGGGTCGTTGAGGATGGCGTCGGCACCGGCCTTCACGGCGTCGATGACCGGCGCCATGCTGCCCGTGGTGTCTGCCAGTAGGTAGACGTCGGCCTTGGGCGCAGTGCCTGTGGGTGGGATGGTGACGGTGATCTTCTCGCTGCGCCGGTCGCACTGGTCGAGCCGCCAGTCGTTGCGTCGCGGGTTGATCGTCACGGGCCGACGGCGCGGCGGGACGGTGCCGAGCACGGGCGGGTCGAAGTGCGGGATGAACGGGTCGTGGCCCAGGGCTGCCGTGAAGTCGGCGCGCGGTGTGATGGTGCCGTCGGCTGCGGCGACCACGGCCACGACGGCATTGGGCTTCTCGGCCGACACGGCGTGGTACGCGACGAGGCGTTCCCCGCCGGGCAGCTCGGCCTCGGTCTTGCCGGTGGTCTGCGGCGTGGCACCGAGCACCTCGGTGAGGTGTGCGAGCACCGCGGCCGGCAGGCGCGCAGAGGTGCGGTCGTTGTCTGGCATGGCGTTCTCCTTGGAGCGTCGCGGGCCGATCCCCAGTCCATCTGGCCGCTCACCGTGAAGGAGCCGGACTCCCCGTTCCTGATACCCGCTCGTCCGGGTGGTCAGGCTCGGCTGCGCAAGGGGCGCGGAGCGTTCAGGTTGAGCACGACCGCCACGACCCGGGTGACGAAGACGAACCCGACCGCCGCCCAGGCGGTGAGCGTCGTGAGGGCCCCCGCCTCGTGGAGCAGGACGACCAGACCCGCCCCGGCAAGGGCCGGCACGGCATACAGCTCTCGCCGCAGCACCTCGGGCACCTGCCCGGT